>NZ_JBEOVJ010000007.1:0-187735 GCF_040295435.1 Streptomyces sp. NPDC002809 | reverse complement strand
ACGGCCCGGGGTTTGGGCATCGACCGGGCCCAGTCGTAGAAGTCGCCGAGCCACCGCGGATCGTCGAGGGTGAACGGGGCGCCGTGGCTGACGAATCCCCCGCCGTGGGTACGACTGTGGCCGCACCCCCTTGCCGGAGGGTGCGGCCACAGTCGTTGTGCGGCTCCCGAACGGGTCCGTGTGCGTCAGCCGGTGCCTTCGGTGAAGTAGTTCTGCAGACCCGGCACCTTCAGCGTCCCGCCGAACTGGCCCGCCTGCTTCAGCTTCACGTTGGTGAAGAACGCGAACGGCACGTTCAGCGGCGGCGGGGTCTCCGGGCTGAAGGTGATCGGGATGAGGCCGAAGAGGTTGCCCTTCAGCTCCTCCGTGTACATCGTCACCTCGCCGTCGCGGATGGTGGACGTGGAGCCCTTCCGCGCCTTCACATGGCCGGTCACGCCCGGCTGCGGGCCGACCGTCAGCTGGTGGAGGTCCTTGATGTCGATGGAGGAGGCGGTGAACTTCAGCACCTTCTTCGTGCTGCCGTCGCCCTTCTCCACCTCGACGATGCCCTTGTAGTCGAGCCCGCTCAGAGTGAGCAGCGAAGTCTCCAGGACCCACGGGTCGTTCGGGAGACGGGGGATGCCCTGCTCCAGATCTGCCGCGGCCAGGGCCTCGGGGTCGGCGGTCGGACACGGGAAGGAGGGCTTGGCTCCGTCCGGGATGTCCTCGTCCGCCTTCGGGTCGAGGCCCTTGACGTCCTCGTCGAGCTCCTCGACCGGCTTACCGGCCTTGTCCGCCGCCTCGCGGATGGCGTCGGTGGTCTTGTCGACCGTGTCCTTCGCCGCGTCCGTGACCTTCTCGACGGACTTGTCGGCAGACTCGTCGGCCGCCTTGTCCGTGGTCTCCGCGGCTGCGGACTTCGAGGGCTCCGGGGTCGCGGTGGCGGACGGGCTCGCCGTCTCCTTGTCCGGTCCGTCGAAGAGGTCCTTGAGCTTGTCACCCAGGCCCAGCGGGTCGAGCGGGTTCGTCGGCTTCGTGGCGGTGGGGCTCGGGCTCGCCGTCGCCTCCGGGGCGTCGGCGCTCTTCCTGGCCGCCTCGGCCGTCGCTTCGTCCGTGGCGCTCGCCGACGCCGACGGGGTGGCCGTGGGCTTCCCGGTCGCCTCGCCGCTCTTGTCCGGCGTGGGCTCGGCGTTCTCGGTGGCCGACGGGGACGGCGTCTTCGACGCCGAGGGCGACGGTTCCGCCGACTCGCTCGGCTCGTCGGAGCGCGTCACACAGGGGCCGGGTGCGAAGGGGATGTTCGTGTTGTCGTCGGCCATCGCGAGCTTGGGGGTGAGCCCCATCCCGACGAAGACCGCCGTCGGCATCGCGGCGAGCGCGAACGCCTTCTTGCCGGACGGCATGTGCAGCTTCGTCAGCAGCGACTTCCTGGGGGCTGCGTGGCGCGGCCCTCTTCGCTCCTGGAAACCGCCCTCCTCCAGGGCGTTCACCTGACTGTCGTCACCCCGCACGATGCCTCCCGCCGTCGGCCTCAACTGTCGTGTCGTAATGCGCCGACTGCTGCTCGGGAACACCCATCCCGTGGAGCGCGGCCTCGGGGTGGACCGGGGCCTGCTCGTCCTTCGCGAACGAGATGCTCTCCGGCGCTTCCTCGCCGGGAGCGCCCGCGGCCGGTCCGGCCTCGTACGCCTTCGGCTCGCCCGGGACCCAGGACACGGAGAGTGCGCCACCGATCATGGCGAACAGGAAGCCGATCAAGAAGCCGCCGATGTTGGCGACGGGTATGGAGATCAGCGCCAGCAGGATCGACGCGACACCGGCGAACACCCGGACGATGTGGTGGAACCACATCGTCAGACCGAGCGTGATCAGCAGGACCCCGATGATGAGCGATCCGGCGCCCGCGGTGGTGGACATGGCCAGCGTCACGTTGCCGAGGTGCATGTTCGCGTACGGGAAGTAAGCGATGGGTACGCCGCCCAGCATGGTGAACAGGCCCGCCCAGAACGGCCGGTTACCCCGCCAGGTACGGAACGTCCGCCGGAAGACGCTGAGGTAGTGCTCGTTCTGCCCTTGGGATTCGGGGCTCATGGAAAACAGCTCCCTGGAACCGGTACTGCTGTGAGAAGGAGAAGTGGGTGGCCGGGGTCCGCCGTGAGGCGTGCCCCGGCCACCCGGGCGAGTGCTTAGTAGCACTCCTTGACGCCCTTGAGCAGCCTCAGCTTCAGGTCAGGAAGCTTGAAGGTGCCGGCCGTGGTGGCCCACGCCTGCTGCCTGACGTTCGTCAGCTTGGCTTCCTCGGCGCGCTGTGAGAACCCGTTCGGGTTGGCCTGGGTTCCGGGCTGGATGCCCGTGCCCTTACTCGTGCGCGGCAGGGAACCGGCAGCGACGCCGATGTCGATGTTCTTGAACTCGGCGTCCGCGTCGAGCTGCGACACGTCGAGGTACAGGCCCTCGGCGTAGACCTTCTCCTTGCCGGTGCCGGCCTTGAGCTGCAGCGTGATGCTGCCGAGGCCGAACGGCAGGTCAGGAGTGACGACCGACTGGCACATGTTGGTGATGGTCGCGTCATGGAAACCCGACACGGCCACGGCGTGGGCCTTGCCCGCAACCTTGGGGTCGGCGCCGTTTTCGGTGGCCACGCTGCCGTACTGCACGAAGTCATGGCCGACCAGCTCATCCGCGCTGACCTTGAACTCCTGGCCGGACACGCTGAACGACGCGGCGAGCGCGCCCTGTGCCAGACCGACACCCACCGCAGCGGTGGCTATGACGCTCGGCACCATGACGACAGCGAAACGCTTCCATCTCGTGCCACCGCGAACCTGGGAACTCATACTTTTCCTCCTTCTCGGACGTACATCTCCGGCCTGGCATCCTGCCCGACCTGGGATGGGAGAAGTGCTACGTCCTCGGAAAGGAGAGCGCCTGCAAACGGAGGCTTCAACCGCGCCCGAATCACTGGCGATCACCCCCGAGCGACAACCACTGGCCACGCGTTCGCGCAACCTGTTCGGACAGGCCCTGCCGATCAGCAGGAACCCCCCTGTCCGGAGTCGGCGCCACTGCCGCCGACCCACTCGGTGGGGACCCAACGGAGCCGCCGCACCGACTGGCAGCCGGACTGGCGTTATTGGACCGAGCGTGGCCGATCGTGGTCCATTCGCGGCCGTGACACAAGGGGGTTCGTTACTCGCTAGTAACGGCCCGATAACCGACCCACGACCGCACGGCACCGGGCAGCCACACAGGGTTGCCTCGATCTGGCAGACGAAAGCCATCATTGGGGAGTCAAATCGGACAGATCGCAATGATCGATTTACTGCGAGTAACAGGGCGTGCTTTTATCAAGATTTGGTAAAGCAGAGGGGGACGGAGGGCTCTCTTATCGCCGGAACGCGAAAACGGCCGTGACCCCCCGCCGGGGGCCACGGCCGTGTTGTCAGATCAGAACAAGACGCGTGCGAGCGCGGTGCGTGCGGCGCCGACGCGCGGGTCGTCGGGGCCGATCACCTCGAAGAGCTCCAACAGGCGGACTCGTACCCGGTCCCGGTCGTCCCCGAAATTCCGCCGGACCGTCTCGACGAGACGCCCGAACGCGTCCTCGACATGACCGCCGACCAGATCGAGGTCGGCCGCGGCGATCTGCGCGTCCGCGTCGCCCGGATTCTCGGCGGCGTCCTTGCGGACCTGCTGCGGGTCCATCTTCTGGACCCGGCCCAGCAGTTCGGCCTGCGCGAGGCCGAGCTTGGCCTCGCTGTTGGCCGGGTCGTCGGAGAGGACGTTCCTGTACGCCTGGACGGAGCCGGCGAAGTCATTGGCGTCCAGCGCCTGCGCGGCCGCCTCCAGAAGCGCGTCGTACGGCCCTGCGGGCACCTCGGGGGCCTCGGTGGCCGCTTCCGGGTCCACCGCATCCCGGTCGACCGCGATGCCGGTGAGCCCGAACCGCTCCTCGCCGACCTGGATCAGCTGGTCCAGCGTCTGCCGGATCTGGGATTCGGGGGCCGCGCCCTGGAAGAGGGGCAGCGCCTGTCCGGCGACGACGGCGAAGACGGCCGGGATGCCCTGGATCCCGAACTGCTGCATCAGCATCTGGTTGGCGTCGACATCGACCTTGGCCAGCAGGAAGCGGCCGTTGTACTCGTGGGCCAGGCGCTCCAGGAGCGGACCCAACTGCTTGCACGGCTCGCACCACTCGGCCCAGAAGTCGATGACGACGGGGACTTCGGCGGAGCGCTGGAGGACATCGTTCTCGAAGCCCGCCTCATCGACGTCGATGACGAGGGAGGAAGCGGGTACGGCCGCGGGGCCGCCCTGCCGGGCGGACTCGGCACGGGCCTGCTCCGCCTTCACCTTGGCCTCACCGGCCGCCTTCACCGCGGCGAGGTCGACGACGCCGCTCATGGACATGTTCCTAGGCTGCATGCGTACATCCTCCCCCCTCGGCGCGCTGTTCCGGAAAGCGTTACGGGAACCGCACCCGTCCGCAGCCCCCGCCGGTGTGCGAGGTGCACGGACAGACACGGCCCGAGGGCCCCTGAAAGACCCGGTTCGACGCCCGGTCCCCACCCGGCGTCTGTGGCTGTTGCTCGTTCGTGGCGCCACGACGGCTGAGCCGTCGTTCTTACGCTACGACCCGTAGCGTAACTGGCCCTCACGCTCGATGCACAAGAGTGTTCGGTGATCTGTCTCACGGCGAACGAGGTCGGCCGGAACTAGCTACTGGCGGGTATGGTCGCGGGATGCTGAGCCGCAGCCACCCCAAACCCTCACGAACGGGACGTCCGCGCAGTGTCGCGGCCGACGAGGCGATCCTCGAGGCCACCAGAGCCTCACTGGTCGACCTCGGCTGGTCGAAGCTGACGATGGGCGATGTGGCGACGCGTGCGGGGGTCGCCAAGACGACCCTGTACCGGCGCTGGGCCGGCAAGAACGAACTGGTCGTGGACGCCGTGGCGGTGCTCTTCGACGAGCTGGAACTGCCGGACCTGGGCAGCCTGTCCGCCGATGTGCAGGCGGTGGTGCTGCAGTTCGCCGCGCTGCTGGAGCGGCCGGAGACCCGGACCGCGCTGATGGCGGTCGTCGCGGAGTCGACCCGCGACGAGGCCCTGCGGACCCGGATCCGCGACTCGATCGTGGACCGGCAGAAGCACCTCGTCCTCCAGGGCCGGCGACGGGCGCAGGAGCGCGGGGAGTTGCCCGTCGAGCAGGACGAGGCCACGGCGGCGCTGACCGCCGACCTGATCTTCGATGTCATCGCCGGTGCGGTGGTGCACCGGGTGCTCGTCAGCGCCGAGCCCGTCGATGCCGACTGGGCCCGGCGCTTCACGCTGCTGCTGCTCACGGGGCTGGGCGCGGCGGCGGGATAGGGGCCTTCGAGCTACTTCTGCCAGGCACAACTGCCCAGCGTGGCCTTGCCGGCGGAGACCAGCCGGTCCGCCTGCTTCGGCGCCATCAGCTTCGTACGGTCGCTGCGGCAGACGACCGTGCGGTCGCCCTGCCCGGCCAGGTCCACCAGGATCTGGTCCCAGTGGCGGTACTGGACGTCATGGCCGGAGTCCGCGTACGTACGCACCACCGGGGTGACCGGCAGCGCCTCGCGCCAGGTGGTGAGGGTGGCCGGCGGGACGGTGGTGTCCTTCTCGCCGCCGTACAGATGGACGGGCGCCTTCAGCTTCGACAGGTCGGGACCGGGGCGCTCGCAGTAGAGCCGCTGCTCGTGCACCTGCGGGGCCGGATCGGACTTCTGGCCGCGCTGGTTGTACGTGCGGGCGCCTTCCTCGTACGCGGTGTCGGCGAAGCCCGGGATGGACTTGACGGCGCTGTCGTCGGGGAACGCCCACCACGAGCGCGGGTCGGCGATCGAGTCCTTGACCGCGTCGGCGAGCGCGTCGTCGCTCAGGCCGCAGTACGCGGGCTTCGCGCCGTACGGCGGGAGTGCGGCGGCGAGATGGAGGGCCTGGATGCGCCCGGGGGCGCGGGCGGCGAGCTCGGCGGCGTACGGTCCGCCGCCGGAGATCGCGATCACCGAGACCTTCCGGACCCCGATCCTGTCGAGGACCTCCAGTGCGTCCTTCGCGAAGTCGGCCTTGCCGAGGGACGGGTCGTAGTCGGTGTCGCCGAAGCCGTTGCGTTCCACCGAGATCAGCCGGAGGCCGAACGACTCCCGGGTGGACCGGAAGAAGTCCGTCATGTGCGCGGCCCGCGCGCTGGTTCCGGTGCCGCCGACGAAGAGGACCGGCGTACCGCCCCGGCGCCCCTCGTCGATGTAGTGCGCGGTCCGGCCGGAGGAGAGCTCCGCCGCCTTCACGTCCGGCCCGAGCGAGTCGAAGGCGTCCTGCACCCCCGGCTTCGGTGCCGGTGCGGCGCTGACCGCCGCCGAACCGCTGACCAGCAGCGTTCCGAGTACGGCGAGTGCGGCGCCCGCGGCCGCGGTGATTCTCCCGGACAGTCTCACGGTGTTCCTCCAGGGTGGTGCGAGTGTCGCGGCCGCGCCTACCCGGACCCCTGGAGGTGACACCTGTAACTGCCGACCACCTGTCAGAAGCCGGGCGGCTCCGTGTAGGTACCCCACTCCTCGCGCAGCACCCCGCAGATCTCTCCGAGGGTCGCCTCCGCACGTACGGCGTCGAGCATCGGCGCGATCATGTTGGAGCCGTCACGGGCGGCGGCCAGCATCGCGTCCAGCGCCGCGCCGACCCGGGCGTCGTCGCGGCCCTCCTTGCGGCCGGCCAGGTCGCGGACCTGCTCGCGCTCGACCTCGTGGCTGACCCGCAGGATCTCCAGGTCGCCGGTGACCGAGCCGAGGGCGACGTTGACGCCGACGACGCGCTTGTCGCCCTTCTCCAGCGACTGCTGGTACTGGAAGGCCGATTCGGCGATCTCGCCGGTGAACCAGCCGTCCTCGATGCCGCGCAGGATGCCGGAGGTCATCGGCCCGATGGGGTGCTGCCCGTCGGGGTGGGCGCGGGTGCCGCGCTCCCGGATCTGGTCGAAGATCTTCTCGGCCTCCGCCTCGATCCGGTCGGTGAGCTGTTCCACGTACCAGGAACCGCCCAGCGGGTCGGCCACGTTGGCGACGCCGGTCTCCTCCATCAGCACCTGCTGGGTGCGCAGCGCGATCTCGGCGGCCTGCGCGGAGGGGAGCGCGAGGGTCTCGTCGAGGGCGTTGGTGTGCAGGGAGTTGGTGCCGCCGAGGACGGCGGAGAGCGCCTCCACGGCGGTGCGTACGACGTTGTTGTACGGCTGCTGGGCGGTGAGCGAGACGCCGGCCGTCTGGGTGTGGAAACGGAGCCACTGCGCCTTGTCGGTCTTCGCGCCGTACGTCTCCTTCATCCAGCGGGCCCAGATCCGGCGGGCCGCGCGGAACTTGGCGATCTCCTCGAAGAAGTCGAGGTGCGCGTCGAAGAAGAAGGAGAGTCCGGGGGCGAAGGTGTCGACGTCCATCCCGCGGGAGAGGCCCAGCTCCACGTAGCCGAAGCCGTCGGCGAGGGTGTACGCGAGCTCCTGCGCGGCCGTGGCCCCGGCCTCGCGGATGTGGTACCCGGAGACGGACAGCGGCTTGTAGGCGGGGATGTCGCGGGCGCAGTGCTCCATCAGGTCGCCGATGAGGCGCAGGTGGGGCTCGGGCTGGAAGAGCCACTCCTTCTGCGCGATGTACTCCTTGAAGATGTCCGTCTGCAGCGTGCCGTTGAGCACGGCCGGATCGATGCCCTGGCGCTCGGCGGCGACCAGGTACATGCAGAAGACGGGCACGGCGGGACCGCTGATCGTCATCGACGTCGTGACGTCGCCGAGCGGGATGTCCTTGAAGAGGACCTCCATGTCGGCGGCGGAGTCGATGGCCACACCGCAGTGGCCGACCTCGCCTAGCGCGCGGGGGTCGTCGGAGTCCCGGCCCATCAGCGTGGGCATGTCGAAGGCGACGCTCAGCCCGCCGCCGCCCGCGGCGAGGATCATCTTGTAGCGCTCGTTGGTCTGCTCGGCGTTGCCGAAGCCGGCGAACTGGCGGATGGTCCAGGTACGGCCGCGGTAGCCGGTCGCGTGGAGCCCCCGGGTGAAGGGGTACTCGCCGGGCCAGCCGATCCGGTCGAAGCCGTCGTACGCGTCCCCGGGCCGGGGGCCGTAGACGGGCTCGACGGGATCCCCGGAGAGCGTGGTGAAGTCCGCGTCACGCTTGCGGGCCTTGTCGTAACGGGCCTGCCAGCGTTGGCGGCCTTCCTCGATCGCGTCAGCGTCCATGCCCATCAATTTACTAGGACGTCCTAGTAAATGTCGATGACAAACCGCCCGGCGCTTCGCGCGGGGCGGTTCGGATCATGCTTTCGGATCAGGCCGCTCGAATCGGACCGTTCGGATCAGGTCGTTCGGTTCGGAGCGTTCGGATCAGGCCGTACGGATCGGAACGATCGGGTCAGGCCTTCGCGGTCACGGCGGAGGACGCGTCCGTGATCAGCGGCTCGACCTCGCGGACGACCTTGCGCTCCACGAAGAACGCGGCCGTCGGGATGGTGCCGGAGAGCAGCACCCAGGCCAGCTTGCCCATCGGCCACTTCGCCTTGGAGCCGAGGTCGAAGGCGAAGATCAGGTAGATGATGTACAGCACGCCGTGGATCTGGGAGACGACGAGGGTCAGCCCCTCACCCTTCTCGAAGCCGTACTTGAAGATCATGCATACGCAGAGGATCAGCAACATGACGGCGGTGACGTAAGCCATCACCCGATAGCGGGTCAGCACACTGCGTTTCATGCCATCGAGCGTAACCGGACACCCGGGGCGATCTTGCAGCGGGCCCGGGGGCCGGAACGGCCCCTCTCGGAGGGTCCGCTCAGACCTCCTCGAAGTCCTGGGCCGCGATGCGCAGCGGGCGCAGCAGGGCGAAGATCTCCGCGCATTCCTCGGCGTCGTACACCCCGAGGCCGAACTCCATCGCGTTCAGCTCATGGGTGGCGGACTCGACGACCTCACGGCCCTTGTCGGTGATGGAGGCGAGGGTTCCGCGGCCGTCGTTCGGGTTGGGGCGTTTGTCCACAAGCCCGGAGCGCACCAGCCGGTCCACGGTGTTCGTCACCGAGGTGGGGTGGACCATCAGCCGCTCGCCGATCTTGGACATCGGCAGCTCACCGGCCTGCGAGAAGGTGAGCAGCACCAGTGCCTCGTACCGCGCGAAGGTGAGTCCGTACGGTTTGACGACCGCGTCGACCTCGGCGAGCAGGATCTGCTGCGCACGCATGATCGAGGTGATCGCCCCCATGGAGGGCACCGGGCCCCAGCGCTGCTGCCAGAGTTCGTCGGCGCGGGCAATGGGATCGAAGGGGAGACTGAGCGGCTTCGGCACGCCGTCGACCTTACCCATTGGCCACATGTCGGTCCCCCCTGTCTCGAACTTCGGTCCGAATACGGGTGAGCGGTGGCACCGGCCGTGCCGCAGCAGGGCCGGTGGGCCGTCCCCCGGGTCACAGACCCAGCGTGCTGAGCCGCTCCTCGTACCGGATGGTGAGGTCCTCGGGCTCGTCTGCCGGGTTGTCCCACATGCGGTCGAGTTCGGACCGCACGTCAGCGGGCAGTGCCTCGTAGCGCTCGGTCCAGGTGTCCCCGTCCGGCATCCAGTAGCCGACGACCTTGAAGCGCTCGGCGGGAAGCTTCAGCTCCTTGCGCAGATAGCGGCGTACGGCGCGCAGCGCGTTCGTCTGGCCGGCGACCCACACGTAGCCGCCGGTCAGGTCGGTGCCGGGCGGGATCGCGGCCTCGACCAGCTCGGCCAGGCGGCTCGGGCCGTGGCCGTTGCCGCCGTACGTCCAGGTCGCCCGGACGCCGGGCCGGTCCGGGAGCGGCTGGACGGCGGCCGCGTCGGGGACCTCCAGGACGGCCCGGGTTGTGACGCCGCCCGGGGCGTTCTCGACGAGGCGTCCGGCGGCGGGCAGACCGCTCAGGTCGGAGACCAGGACCTGCCAGGCGAGGTCTGCCGGGGGGCTGTAGAGGCCGGCGGGAGAGTTGAGACCGATCACGTCTCCGGGGCGCGCGGCGGCGGCCCAGCCGGACGCCGTCCCGTGGCCGTGCAGCACGAAGTCGATGTCGATCTCACCGGCCTCCGGGCGGGCGGACCGGATGGTGTAGTTGCGGACGGGGGCCTCGGGCTGCCCTTCGGGGGTCCGCCAGCCGCCGTTCTCCGTCGATTCGGGCAGGGAGACATCGGTGCGGTCGGCGCCGTGGGGGAAGAACAGACGCACGTACTCGTCGCCGACGCCCGTGGACGTGAACGCGGCGAGGTCCTCGCCGTGGAACGTGATGCGGGCCATGGAGGGGGTGAGCGGCCGGACGCGGGCCACCACAGCGCGGTAGATGGTCATGAGTGCTGCTCCTTCGTGTGGGTACGGGTGTGCTGGTCCGGAATCGGGCGAGGGCCGGTGCCGGTGTACGCGTCCCAGAGGGCGGCGTACTCCCCCGCCGAGGCCAGCAGTTCGTCGTGCGTGCCCTGCTCCGCGACCTCGCCGCGTCGGAGGACGATGATGCGGTCCGCTTCACGCGCCTGTTCCAGGCGGTGCGCCACGATCACGCTGGTGCGTCCGCGGGTGACGCGTTCCAGAGCCGTCCGCAGCGGCGTGCGGGTCTGCGGGCCGGACTGTGCGGTGGCCTCGTCGAGGACGACGACGTCCGGGTCGGCGATCAGCGCGCGGGCCAGCGCCAGGTGCTGGACCGCGCCGTCGTCGAGGGGGGTGCCGCCGTCGCCGAGGACGGTGTCGAGCCCCGCCGGCGTCTCCAGCGCCCAGCCGGCTCCGGCCTCGCCGAGGGCCCGGCGGAGTTCGTCGTCGGTGGCGGCGGGCCGGGCGATCCTCAGGTTGTCCGCCAGGGTGCCGCCGAACAGATGGATCTCCTGGGTGACCAGATACCGGGCCGGGGTCCGGGTGGCCTCCGCGTCCGCGGCGGTGATCTCTCCGCGGTCCGGTTCGCTCAGGCCCGCGATCAGGTGGGCCAGCGTGCTCTTGCCGGAGCCGCTCGCACCGACGAGCGCGAGGCTCGTGCCCGCGGGCACGTGGAGCGAGACGTCGCGCAGGGCTTGGCGCGTCCCGTCGTACGAGAACGAGACGCCCTTCACGTCGACCGCCGGGCACTGACGCGTCCGCGGGGCCCCGGTCCGCGCATGGCCGTCGCCGATGCCGCCGTCATCGGTGCCGCCGCCACCCGGGCCGCGGACGCGGCCCAGGTCGGTGACGCCGACGAGCCGTGACAGCCCCGCCATCGCCCGCTGGATGTCGTCCAGGCTCCCCAGCAGCGCCCCGACGGGACCGAAGAGGCGGTGGAAGTAGAGGGCCGCGGCCGTGGCGGCGCCCACCGAGATGGCCCCGGAGCCGAGGAGTGCGAAGCCCGTGACGAGCACGGCCGCGAGGCCGAGGAACTCCGCCGCGTTGAGCAGGCCCGTGAACCGGTTGCGCAGCCGTACACCGTCGCGCTGCCGGGCGATGGCCAGTTCGCTGTGTGCGGCCAGCTCGCCGAGGTGCCTGCCCTGGGTCCGGTAGCTACGGATCGTCTCGGCGCCGTGCACCGCCTCTATGACGGACTGGCCACGGGTGGACTCCAGCCGGCGGATGTCCGCGTACACGAGGTGCGAGCGGGCGAGGAACTGCCGGGTGGCGAGCACGTGGACGGGCAGGCAGATCAGGCCGGCGAGGGCCAGGCGGACGTCGAGGACCGCGAGGCCGACCAGGCTCAGTCCGATCGTGAAGCTCGCGTCGGTCACGTCGGGAAGCACGTCGGAGGCCGCTTCGGAGATCGCTTCGACATCGCGTGTCACACGGGAGACGACATCGGAGCTGTCCGAGGACTCCAGGGTGCTCGCCGGCAGGTGGACCGCGGTCTCGAACACGTCCTCGCGCAGCGTGGCGAGAACACCTTGCACGAGTACGACCAGCATCCGGCCGCCGGTGTGGGCGAGTGCGGCCCCGGCGACGGCGACGAGCACAAGGACGGCACCGAGCACCGTGACGCGGCCGCGCCCGCCCCCGTCCGCGACGGTGTCCACGATGCCGCCCAGGAGCGGGGGCGTGGCGAGGGTGACGGCCGTACCGCCGAGCAGGGTGAGCAGCGGGACGGCGAGCCGGCCTCGGTGGGCGCCGAGCCGGCGGACGAGCTCCTGGCGGGTGCGCCGGGGGCCGGCGATGGGCAAGGTGCCGTGCGCGGGGGTCACCGGCTGGTTCCGTTCGGTTCGGGGTGGCCGCCGCCGAGGTCGACGACCCGGTCGCAGGCCGAGAGCAGGATCCGGCTGGTCGTGATCAGGAGCGTCGTGGAGGGCAGGCCGCGCAGCCCTTCGGCGATGCGCTGTTCGGTCACCGGGTCGACCGCGGTGGTGGGTTCGTCGAGGACGACGAGGTCGGCTTCGGTGTGCAGCGCGCGGGCGAGCAGCAGGCGCTGACGCTGGCCGCCGGAGAGCCTGCGGCCGTGCTCGCCGACCTCGGCCCGGTCGCCCCCGACCCGTTCGAGTACGTCGTCGAGCATCGCGGCTCGCAGTACGGCCGGGTCGCACTCGCCCCCGGCGGGGGTGAGGTTGACGCGCAGGGTGCCGGAGAACACCGCACCGTGGTGGGGAGGGGCCGCGATGCGGGCGCGCACCGGATCCGGGCCGAGGTCGACGGCGTCGACGCCGCCGACCAGGAGTTCGCCGCGGCGGAGCGGGACGCGGTAGCCGAGCCGGTCGCTGAGCTCCCTCGCGTGGCCGGGGTCGCGGGGGACGACGCCGAGGAGTTCGCCGGGCCGCAGGTCGAGAGGCTCGCCGTGCCCGGGCGGATGCCACCGCAGCGCGCGGGCGGGGGCGGAAGCGGCGACAGGGGCGGGCGTGGAAGCGGCGGCGGCGACGGCGACGGCCAAAGCCGAAGCGGAGGCGGGCGCGAAAGCGGCTTCGGGTGTGTCGATCAGCGGCGGTTCGTCCAGCAGATCGCCCAGACGACGGGCCGAGGCACGCTTGTGGATCCAGTTGGAGGCGAACGTACCGACATGGGCCAGCGAGCCCTGGAGGAACTGGGCGAGTCCGAGGACGGTGACGAGCTGCCCGACGGTGATGTCGCCGTCGAGGGCGAGATACCCCGACGCCGTCGCGAGCGCGGCGAGGAACACCCCCGACAGCAGCGTGCTGAAACTGCCGTACGCCAGAAGCGAGCGCGCGGTGGCCACGGCTCCGCGCCTCGACTCCTCACTCGCGGTGCGGTAGCGGCGGGCGGCCTCCGGCCGGGCGTTCATACCGATGACCACCCGGAGCCCGGTGATCAGGTCGGTGGCCACCTCGCCCGCCCGGGCCGCGGAACTCTGCTCCGCCATCCCCCTGGCCTCCAGCGGCATCGAGACCCGCCGCATCACGACGAGCACCAGGACCGTACTGGCCATGACACCCAGTCCCAGGGGCACGGAGATCATGAGCAGCGCCGTCGACGCCGTGAGGATCGCGGTGACGGTCGAGGCCTGCTGCACGACGCTCCAGGACACCCCGGCGACCCGGTAGGTGTCGGAGGAGACCAGGGAGAGCGCCTCCCCCGGGCCTGGCCGGCGGCGCAGGGAGCGCGGGTCCAGCAGCCGGGTCATCACACGCTGCCGCAGCTCGTGCTCGCCGTGGCCGTAGACGTCCACCATGGCCGTCGAAGCCCGCTGGTACGACAGGGACAGGACGACGAAGACCACACCGAGCACGCCGAGCCACCCGAGCAGGGCGGAGCGGTCCGAGGGCGCCAGTGCCCGGTCGATGACGACGCCGATGAGGATCGGCACCAGCGCCTCGCAGAGCTGATGGACCATGAACGCGAGGGTGGTGAGGGTGAGCCGGAGCCCGCGGCCGTCGTGCAGGAGCGCGACCCGGAACAGGGCCGGGACGGAGTTCGGCCCCTGACCGCCGCCGGTACGGGCGGTGGTGGTCCCCTTCACCGGGCGTCCCGCTGCCGGCCCAGGGGAATGACCATGGGCGTGCCCGTGACCGGGTCGGGGACGACCTGGCAGGGCAGGTCGAACACGTCCTTCACGAGGGCGGCGGTCACGACCTCCTGCGGGGTGCCCTCGGCGACGACCCGGCCGTCGCGCATGGCGATGAGGTGGCTCGCGTAGCGCGCCGCGTGGTTCAGGTCGTGGAGTACGGCGACGAGCGTGTTCCCGGCGCGGTGCAGATCGGTGAACAGCTCCAGCAGGTCGATCTGGTGGGCGATGTCGAGGAAGGTGGTCGGTTCGTCCAGCAGCAGGATCGGGGTCTGCTGGGCGAGGACCATCGCCACCCAGACGCGCTGGCGCTGGCCGCCGGAGAGTTCGTCCACCGGTCTGCCGGACAGCTCCGTGACGGAGGTGGCCGCCATGGCGTCCAGTACGGCTTGCTCGTCCTGCCGGGTCCACTGGCGCATCAGCTTCTGGTGCGGGTGACGCCCCCGGGCGATCAGATCGGCGACGGTGATCCCGTCGGGCGCCAGCGAGGTCTGCGGCAGCAGTCCGAGTGTCCGTGCCACTTCCCTGGAGCCGTACTCCGCGATGGACCGGCCGTCGAGGACGACCCTTCCGGCGCTGGGCTTCAGCAGCCGGGACACGGCACGCAACAGAGTCGACTTGCCGCAGGCGTTGGGGCCGATGATGACGGTGAACGACCGGTCCGGGATGCGTACGTCCAGGTGCTCCGAGACGGGCCGCCGGCCGTAGCCGATGGACGCGTCGAGCACCTCCAGCCTGGCCGGGACCGGGGTCCGGGTGCGCTGCGTCGTGAGGGTCACGGGTACTCCTGGAAGGGCGGCGGGGGCGGCGGGGCGGGCTCGGGGCGACGGGGCCGGTGCGGTCATCCGCGCCGCCCCGCGTACTGGCGGGCGAGCAGCCAGGCCAGATAGGCCCCGCCGACGCACACCGTGACGACGCCCACGGGCAGGTCGATGCGCTGGGCGATGAAGTCGGCGCCGACCAGGACCGCGGCGCCGGTCAGCGCAGCCGGGACGATCCGCACCGTGGTGGAGCCGCGCGTCAGCCGCTGGGCGATCTGCGGTGCGGCGAGCGCGATGAAGGAGATCGGGCCGACCGCCGCGGTCACGAGCGCGGTGAGCGCGACCCCGACGAACGTGGCCGCGAGCCGTGCGCGCTGCGCCCTGACCCCGAGGGCCACGGCCGCGTCGTCGCCCAGCTCCAGATGGGTCAGGGGCCGCACCACGGCCGCCGAGCAGATCAGCAGGACGACGAAGACGACCGCCGTCGCCCACAGTTGCTCGAAGCCGAGTCCGCTCAGGGAACCCGCTCCCCAGCTCGCCGCCAGCATCGCCTGCTGCGGGTTGACGGAGAGCAGGAGCATCGAGGTGAGGGAGTTGAGGAACGCGCCGACGGCGATCCCGACGATGATGAGACGGAAGGGGGCCAGCCCGCCCCGGTAGGCCAGCAGATACACCAGGAGTGCGGTCAGCGCCCCGCCGGTCAGCGAACCCGCGGCGACCGCGAGGTAGTTGGCGGTGCCGAGCACGAGCATCACGACGCTGGCGCCCGCGTACGAACCGGAGGCGAAGCCGATCACGTCGGGCGAGCCCAGCGGGTTCTTGGTGAGCGACTGGAAGAGCGCGCCGCTGATGGCGAGGGCCGCGCCGCAGACGATCGCGAACAGCAGCCGGGGCAGCCGCCAGGTCACGACCACCAGCCGGTCGCGGGAGTCGGCGTCCGGGTCGAACAGGGCGGACAGCACCTGGGCCGGGTTGAGCGAGATGGACCCGGTGCCGAGCGCGAGGACACCGAGGGCGGCCACGACGGCGGCCAGGGCGGCGCAGACGAGGACGGACCTGCGCTCGATGCGCAGAGCCGTTCCGGCCCGCCGCCAGGTCCAGACGGCCCGGCCGAAGTCGACCCGGTCCGGCGCGGCCGGGTCCGTGGTGCCGGCGGTCGCGGCCCGCTTCGTTGTTCCTGGGGTCACAGGGTGCTCACCTTCCGGCGCCGGACGAGCGCGACGAGGACGGGTGCGCCGACGAGCGCGGTGACGAGTCCGACCCGCATCTCGCCGGAGGGCAGGAGCACGCGTCCGATGATGTCGGCGGCCAGCAGGAAGGCGGGCGCGACGATGATCGTGACGGGCAGGATCCAGCGCTGGTCGGGCCCCGTGAACCAGCGCACGATGTGGGGCACCATCAGCCCGACGAACGAGATCGGACCGGCGACGGCGACGGAGGTCCCGGCCAGCAGGGTGACGGCGAGGACCAGGACCACCCGGGTCAGGGTGAGACGGGTGCCCAGGGACCGGGCGAGGTCGTCACCCAGCGCAAGGGCGTTGAGCGAGCCCGCGCTGCACAGCCCGAGGACGAGCCCGGCGCCGATCAGCGGCAGGGCGATGGGGAGGATGTCGAGCGACCGGCCGCCGATGGAGCCGACGCCCCAGAACCGCATGATGTCGAACGTGGTCGTGTTCTTGAGGGCCATGGCGGAGGTGAAGCCGCCGCACACGGCGGTGAACGCGACGCCCGCGAGGGTGAGTTTGACCGGGCTGCCCCGGTCGGCGCCGATCGAGCCGAGCGTGTAGACGAGCACGGTGAGCCCGAAGGCCCCCGCCAGCGCGAACCAGATGAACTGGCCGGCGCCGGTGTACCCGAGTACGGCGACGGCGAACGTCACCGCGAGGCTCGCGCCCGCGTTCACACCGAGGATGCCGGGATCGGCCAGGGGGTTACGGGTGAACGCCTGGATCAGCGCGCCGCTGAGGCCGAGGGCCGCGCCGACGACCAGCCCGATCACCGTGCGCGGCACGCGCAGTTCACGCACCATCACGTGCTCGTCGGAGTCGTCGAAGTGGAACAGCGCGTCCCACACCGTGCCGGGAGCGATGGACCGGGCGCCGACCATCACGCTGAGGACGGCGACGGCGAGCAGCAGCACGGTCGCGGCCAGCAGGATCAGCAGGCGGTTCCGGGTGCGCGGGGCCGGGCCCGCGCCGCGGCGCGGGCCCGGCACATCGTGCGCCGTACCGGTGGTGAGGTCACCCGTGGGTGGGGCGGTCGTCATGGTTGTCCTTGGGAGAGGGCGTCACCTGGGGCAGCGGCGGACGGCGGTCAGGAGTCCGCGCCGGTGTTGCCCCTGCCCGCGACGGCGTCGGCGAGCATCGGGACGTAGCGCTCCAGCGCCCAGGGGATGGAGAGCACCGACGGACCGCTGGTGGCCATGCCCAGCGTCGGGTCCTGCACGAACGCGTACTTCTTCGCGGCGATCGGCTTCCAGCGCGAGAACAGCGGGTCCTCCAGCGTGTACGGGACCTCGTCGGCGCCGTTGGCCCAGCCGACGAAGACGTCGGCCTCGATCGTGTCGAGCTTCTCCAGGCTGACGCCGCCGTACCAGTTGGTGCCCTTCGCGGTGGACGCGATCGACTCCATCGACGGCGTGTTCACGAAGCCCATCTCGGTCAGCAGCCGGACACGGGCGTCGTAGTTGAGATAGAGACCGAGCTCCGTCGACCCGGGAGTGAGGGCGAGTCCGTAGGTGAAGGTCTTGCCCTTGAACTCGGGGTGTTCCTCGGTCACCGCGGTCAGCCGGCCCTGGACGTCGGTGACGAGGCTCTCGGCCTTCTTCGTCTCCCCCATGGCCTTGCCGATCGTGCGGGTCATCTCCTGCCAGGTCCCGCCGTCCCAGGGCTTGTTCAGGTACGGGATGGTGGGGGCGATCTCGGAGAGGCGCTTGTAGTCGACATCGGTGATGCCTGAGTACAGGCCGACGACGAGGTCGGGCTTCAGCGAGAGGATCTGCTCGAAGTCGATCTCGCCGGCGTCTCCGTAGTTCAGCGTCTCGGGCAGCGGCCCGCCGAGCTTCTCGACCGTGCTGCGGAACCAGGGGGTGTAGCCCTGCTTGTCGCCGCCCCACTGCTCGTCGACGCCGACGGGGACCGTGCCCAGTGCCGCGACCACGTCCAGCGACATCCAGCTGACGGCCACGACGCGCTTGGGCTTCGCCTTGATCGTCGTGGTCCCGTGGCCGTGCTTGATGCTCACGGGGAAGGCGCCCGACGCGGCACCGGCCTTCGCCTTCGCCGTGTCCGGTTCAGAACCGCCGCTGCCGCAGCCCGCCAGCACGACGACGGCCGCGACCGCCAACGCCACGAGGCGCACCACGGCGCCCGGGCCGCGTCCGGCCGGGATGGATCTGGACATGCTTCTCCTCGGATCTGGGCACGCCGCGGTGAGGCGACGGCGGGTGTAGGGGGAGGGCGACCGCAGCGGGGCGACGCGGATACGAGCGAAGCCACCGTTCAACTTAGGTAACCCTCACCTAAGTGAACGTTAAAGAGCCGCACTGCCGACAGGGGGCGCGGACTGGCCATGATGTGTCGAGATTCGGCCACACCTCAGATGAGCGCATCCCGGGCGAGCGCGTCCGCCTACGCGAAAGGGCCCCCGACTCCGGGGGCCCTCTCACGCACCGCGGACGCGCTCAGCGACCGGCTTGCGCCGGCACCGTCTGCTCGCGCAGATACTCGGTCGGACTGACTCCGGTCACCCGGCGGAAGGCGGCGGAGAAGGCACTCGTCGTGGAGTAGCCGCAGCGGTGCGCGACCAGGTTGACGGGGCGGCCCTGCGCCAGGAGCGTCGTCGCCGCCGACATCCGCACCAGCGAACGCCACCGCGCGAAGGACATGCCGACGTCGCGGCTGAACGCCCTGGTGACGGTACGTACGCTCAGCGCGTGCCGCGCCGCCCACGCCTCCAGCGAGAGTTCACTCTCCGGATCGCGCATGACGTCGTCGGCCAGGGCGCGGATCCGCCCGTCCGCGGGGACGGGGACGTCGATGGCGGGATGCGGGTCCTCCTCCAGCAGATCGATGACGACGCGCTGGGTCCGCAGCCGGAGATCATCGGGCATCGCGGTGGCGTCGAGGTGGAGCAGCATCTCCTGGAGGGCACGCCGCACCCGCAGCGGGCGCAGGGCGGACCAGTGCGACGGAATCGCCGCCCGGGTCACGTACGTGTAGCAGCTCACACTGCCCGGATCGGCCGAGGCGTCATGAGGGGTGCCGGGAGGCAGCCAGACCCCCTGCCCGGGCACGAGCCGGCGCATGGCGTGACGGGTGTGCAGCGTCAGCGAACCGTGGTGCGGCCAGACCAGCAGCCCGTCGGAGTGGGTATGCACACCGGAGACGATCGGGACCGCCGGCGGAGACCCGTCGAAGACGGCGGTGGCGAGCAGATAGGGGGCGGACACCTCCGCACCACCCACAGACGGCTCGGCCCATCGGAGCGCGACCGCCGTGGACACCTCGTCGCGCCCGCGGTCCAGGACTGTAGCCAGCATGAACTTAGGTTACCCTAACCCGCCCCTCGCCCAGGAGGCTCACCGGAATACGGGGAGGGGCGGGACGCGGCGTCAGTCCGCGAGGTAGCGCTCGACCGTCTCGACCTTGGAGGTCAGGCCGTCGGTGACACCCGGGCGGATGTCGGCCTTGAGCACGAGGGAGACCCGTCCGGCGCGCGCCTCGACGGCCTCGACGGCGCGCTTGACGACGTCCATGACCTCGTCCCACTCCCCCTCGATGGAGGTGAACATGGCGTCCGTGCGGTTGGGCAGCCCGGACTCGCGGACCACCCGGACGGCGTCGGCGACATACTCGCCGACGTCCTCGCCGACACCCAGCGGGCTGACGGAGAAGGCGACGATCATGCGCTGACCGTGCCTTCCCGGCGGGCGCGGGCGGCGATGACGCCGTCGGTCTCGTAGCGCTTGAGCACCTTGTCGCCGTACAGGCCGCCGAAGGGCAGCACGCAGAGCACGAAGAAGAACGCGACGCGCTTGAGCGGCCACTTGGTCTTGTTCCAGACGTCCAGCAGCAGGACGACGTAGATCACGAAGAGCACGCCGTGCAGCATGCCGAGCGGCATCATCAGGAAGTCGATGTCGGAGATCCGGCTCAGAACCGAGCCGAACAGGATCAGCGCGGGGAAGGACAGCGCCTCGGGAATCGAGATGAGGCGCAGCCGGTGCAGGGCGGTGGCGGTCTTGATGTCCACGGGGGCACCTTCGGTGGGAGGACGGTGACAGCTTGTGAACGCAGGCACAAGCGGTCCCCATTGTGGCATCGGCGCACGCGGTCCCCGGCAGCGGGGGCGGCCCCCGGGACCTCTCGGCGTGTCCGCTCCGTACCGGATACGTCCCCATTACGTCCGCATCCGGTACCGGATGCGTATCAGGGGCGGTTCAGGGGCCGGATCGTGACGCAGACCCTGTCCCGGCGGCGGCCCCTGCCGCTACCGTCGCCGGGTGGCAATGTTCCGACTCCAAGGCAGCAAGACGCTCGCCGTCGACCTGACCGGCGACGCCGTCAAGGCGAAGAACGGCTCGATGGTCGCGTACGACGGCCGGATGACGTTCAAGAAGATGACCGGCGGGGGTGATGGCCTGCGCGGCATGGTGACCCGCCGGCTGACCGGTGAGCAGATGACCGTGATGGAGGTGACCGGGCAGGGCACCTGCTTCTTCGCCGACCGTGCGAGCGAGATCAACCTGGTCTCGTTGCGGGGCGAGAAGCTGTACGTCGAGGCGAGCAATCTGCTCTGCACCGACGCCGGGCTGCGCACCGGCACCACGTTCACCGGGCTGCGCGGCGGCGCGACGGGCAACGGCCTGTTCACCACCACCGTCGAGGGGACGGGGCAGGCGGCGATCATGTCGGACGGCTCGGCCGTGGTCCTGCGGGTCTCCGCCCAGTACCCGCTCTTCGTCGATCCGGGCGCCTACATCGCCCACCAGGGCAACCTCCAGCAGCACTTCCAGTCCGGGGTGAACTTCCGGACGCTGATGGGCGAAGGATCGGGCGAGTCCTTCCAGATCCGTTTCGAGGGCGAGGGACTCGTCTACGTCCAGCCCAGCGAGCGGAACACGATCGGGGGCAACGTCTGATGCCGTTCCGCGAGATCAACTCGAAGATGGTCGAGGCGACGGTGATCCCCGGCCAGAAGATGTTCAGCCAGCGCGGCGCGATGCTGGCCTACCGCGGCGAGGTGTCGTTCACGCCGAACATCCAGGGCGGCCAGGGCGGTGTCATGTCGATGATCGGGCGCCGGATGGCGAACGAGGCGACCCCGCTGATGACGGTCGAGGGGAGCGGCACGGTGATGTTCGGCCACGGCGGCCACCACATCCAGGTGATCAACCTGGCCGGGGACACCCTCTACGTGGAGGCCGACCGGCTGCTCGCCTTCGACGGGACGCTCCAGCAGGGCACGATGTTCATGGGATCGCAGGGCGGCGTGATGGGCATGGTCCGCGGCCAGGTGAGCGGTCAGGGCCTGTTCACCACCACACTCAAGGGCCATGGCGCGGTGGCGGTGATGGCGCACGGCGGGGTCATCGAGCTGCCGATCGCCCCGGGCCGCGACGTGCACGTGGACCCGCAGGCCTATGTCGCCCACCACGGCGAGGTGCGCAACAAGCTCTCCACCGCGCTCGGCTGGCGCGACATGGTGGGCCGGGGTTCCGGCGAGGCGTTCCAGCTGGAGCTCAGCGGCAGTGGTGCGGTGTACGTCCAGGCGTCGGAGGAGAAGCTGTGAGCACGCCCGTGGTCTTCGATCCGATGACGCTGCCGTCGGACGACAACGTCAACGCGTACACCTTCTGTGTGGAGCTCAAGGGGAGCCAGTGGTTCCTGCAGAAGGGCAAGATGATCGCCTACTACGGGCGGATCGAGTTCAACGGCATCGGCCACGGCCGCTTCGAGCGGCTGATCCGTACGAGCTTCCACTCGCCGCTGCACGCGAGCGACTGGGTGGTGGCCGAGGGCAGCGGGAAGATGCTGCTCGCGGACCGGGCCTTCGACGTGAACTCGTACGACCTGGACAACGGGAATCTGACGATCCGGTCCGGCAACCTCCTCGCCTACCAGCCGACACTGGCACTGAAGCAGTCGATCGTGCCGGGGTTCCTGACGCTGATCGGCACGGGGAAGTTCGTCGCCGCGTCCAACGGCCCGGTGGTCTTCATGGAGCCGCCGCTGCGGGTCGACCCGCAGGCGCTGGTGGGCTGGGCGGACTGCCCCTCGCCGTGCCACCACTACGACCACGGCTACATGACGGGCGTGATGGGCGGGCTGCGGGCGTTCACGGGGATCGGGGGCGCTTCGGGTGAGGAGCACCAGTTCGAGTTCGTGGGCGCCGGTACGGTGCTGCTCCAGTCCACCGAGCTGCTGATGGCCGAGCAGCCGACGGGCGCCGTGCCGCAGCAAGCGGGTGTACCGGGCGCGGGTCAACCTGGGTCCGGACCCCGCACGCCCGGTCAGCTGGGGGATCTCCAGCGTCGCCTCGGTTTGTGAGCGGTAGTCTGCGGAACGTGACGCCGACCGTCTGCGCCCAGCCTGCGAGCGCGTGCCCGGCGCCACACTCCCCCACTTCGTCCGGCTTTCAACTTCTTAGGTAGAATCCATACATGGAGACCGAGACGGCCACTCGCTGGCTGAGCGACGCGGAGCAGTGCGCCTGGCGCACCCACCTGGACGTCGGCAGGCTGCTGACGCACCAACTGGAGAAGGACCTCCAGCCGTTCGGCCTGACCATGAACGACTACGAGATCCTCGTCAACCTCTCGGAGTCGGACGGCCAGCGCATGCGGATGAGCGATCTGGCCGGTGCCACGCTGCAGTCCAAGAGTCGGCTCTCGCACCAGATCACCCGCATGGAGAGCGCGGGCCTGGTCCGCCGGGAGAACTGCGAGTCCGACCGCCGAGGGCTGTACGCGGTCCTCACCGAGACCGGCGCCGAGACGATGCGCAAGGTCGCGCCGCACCACGTGGCGTCGGTCCGCAAGCACTTCATGGACCTGCTGACGCCGGACGCCCTGGAGCAGCTGCACACGGCCCTGGCCCCGGTCGCCGACCATCTGCGCGGGCGGCGCGGCAAGGCCTGACCCCCCGGGGTGTTCAGCGGGCGTCCGGCAGCCACAGCGCGAACCGGGCGCCCCTCTCCCCCGCGTCCGTCACCGTCAGCCGGCCCCCGTGCCGTACGGCCACATCGCGGGCGATGGCGAGGCCCAGGCCCGCCCCGCCCTCGTCACGGGTGCGGGCGTCGTCGAGGCGGACGAACCGTTCGAAGATCCGCTCACGCTCCGCCCCGGGCACCCCGTCCCCGTCGTCGGTGACCTCGACGACCACACCGCCGCGCTCCCCGCGCACGGCGACAGCGACCGCTGTGCGCGCGTGCCGCTCGGCGTTGTCCAGCAGGTTGCCGATCACCCGGGCCAGCTGCCCGCGTGATCCGGTCACCTCGAAGCCGCCGCCCTCCGGCACCGACACCGTCACCGGGATCCGGTCGCCGGTGCGCTGCGACACCTCTTCGTGGACCAGCGCGCCGAGATCCAGCCGGGCCGTACCCGGCCGCTCCCCCGCGTCCAGCCTGGCCAGCAGCAGCAGATCGGCGGCCAGCGCCTGGAGCCGGACGGTGTCGGCGACCGCGCCCGGCACGTCCAGCAGCTCGGGGTGCGCGGCGCCCACCTCCAGCTGGGTGCGCAGTGAGGCGATCGGGTTCCGCAGTTCGTGCGAGGCGTCCGCGACGAAGCGCCGTTGCCGCTCGACGGAGGCCTCCAGCGCGGTGAGCGTCTCGTTGGTCGTACGGGCCAGGCGCGCGATCTCGTCGTGCGAGCCGGGCTCCGGCACCCGCCGGCTCAGATCCTCGGACGCGGTGATCGCGGCCATCTCGCGCCTGATGCCCTCGACCGGGCGCAGGGCCCGCCGCGTCACCAGCCAGGTCACGCCGGCGACGACGAGGAGCACGACGGGCAGTCCGGTGAGCATGGCGCCGCGCACGCTGGCGACGGCCCGCTGCTCCGCGGCGAGCGGGGCGCCGGCGTGCACGGTCAGGGTGAGCCCCGCCGAGTCCGTGGCCTCGACGGAGGCGAACCGGTAGTCGGCGCGGTCGCCGTCGACGGTGGCGGTGCCGTTGGTGAAGTCCGGGTCGTCGGTGGAGACCTCACCGCGGGCGGGGTCGGCGCTGCCGGTCACGTCGTCGTCATCGTCATCGCCGTCGCCGTCGCCGCCGTCGTCGCCGTTGCGGTCCCCCCGGGGCGAGGGCTGCGGGACGGGGGTGACCCGGTCCGTACCGGTGCCCGAGATCGCCTCCAGGTCCTTGGAGACGGCCACCACCCGGCCTTCCTCGTCGGTCACCTGGACGGGGTGGTCCTCCTCGTCGCCCGTCTTCAGCTCGTCGTACGGCACGTCCAGAGCCAGCTGCCCCGCGACCTCCCGGGCCGCCACCTCGGCCTGGAGCCCGGCCTGGTCGGTGAGGTTGGCGCGCAGGACGAGGAGGACGGCCAGCCCGGCGACGGCCAGCGCCAGGGCCACCACCACGGTGGCGCCGAGCGCCGCCCTGGCCCGTACGGACCTCACGGCGCCTCCAGCCGGTAGCCGGCGCCGCGCACCGTCCGGATGGAGGCCGCCCCGAGTTTGCGGCGCAGGGCGCTGACGTACACCTCGACGATGTTCGGGTCGCCGTCGTAGGCGAAGTCCCAGACGTGTTCCAGGACGTCCGCCTTGCTGACCACCTGGCCGGCCCGCAGCGCGAGCTGTTCCAGCACGGCGAACTCCTTCGCCGTGAGGGCGATCTCGCCCTCACCCAGGTGGACCCGGCGGGCCGCGGTGTCCATGCGCAGGGTGCCGACCGTGACCACCGGCGAGGCGGAGCCGCCCCGGCGCCGCAGCAGCGCCCGGACCCGGGCCACCAGCACCACGTAACTGAAGGGTTTGGTCAGGTAGTCGTCCGCCCCCGTGTCGAGCCCCTCCGCCTCGTCGTACTCCCCGTCCTTCGCGGTCAGCATCAGGATCGGCACCTCGTGGCCGGCGGCGCGCAGGGCGGCGCAGACCCGGTAGCCGTTCATCCCCGGCAGCATGATGTCGAGGACGACGAGGTCGTACGCGCCGTCGGAGGCCCGGTGCAGCCCTTCCGGGCCGTCATGGACGACGTCCACGGCGAACCCCTCGGCGGTGAGCCCCCGGGCCAGGGAGATCGCCAGCCGCTTCTCGTCCTCCACGATCAACAGGCGCATGTGCACAGCGTCGCAAACCGAAGCTGAAGAAGGCTTCAGATGGCTTCAGGCTGCGTTCAGCATCGCCCCGTCAGTGTGGACCGCATCGCAACGGACTGATCCGATCGGGGAGGAAACCCTCATGAAGCGAAAGATCGTCATCGCCGCCGCCACCGCTGCCGTGCTCGTCGGCGGTGGAGCCGCCACTGCCATGGCCTTCACGGACGACGGCGGCCGGGCCGCGGACGGCGGTGCCGCCGCCCGCGTCACCGCCCTCGAAGCGGCCTCGTCCGCCGTCCGGGCCGTCCCGGGCACGGTGACCGGGGCGGAGCTCGACGACGAGGACGGCGGACAGGTCTGGGAGCTCGACGTGTACGGCTCCGACAAGGTCTGGCACGACGTGACGGTGGACGCGGGCAGCGGCAGGGTGCTCGGGAAGCACACGTCCGACGACAACGACGACCGGGACCGCCACGCCCCGCGGTCGGCCCCCGTCACGCTCGGCGCGGCGGTCGCCGCCGCGATCGAGGCGTCCCCGGGCTCGGTGACCTCGATCGAGCTGGAGGGCCGCGGCGGGGCGGTTCACTGGGAGGTGGACGTCCGGGGCGAGGACGGCAGGGCGCACGAGCTGAACGTGGACGCGAAGTCGGCCCAGGTCACGGTGGACCGCTCGGACGACGGTCACGGGGACGACGACGGTCCCGGGGACGACCTGGGCGACGACGACTGAGGCTGTCGCCCAGGCACCGTCCCCGTTCCCGGCGCGGCCGCACGCCGTGCCGGGAACAGGGCCGGTCAGGCCTCCCCGGTGAGCCCCGCCACCAGTTCGTCCGCTGCCGCGTACGGGTCGAGGCGGCCGGCCACGATGCGTGCCGCGAGGGCGTCCAGGCGGCGGTCGCCGTGCAGGTCGCCGATGCGTTCGCGGAGCCGGGTGACGGCGATCGTCTCGACCTCGCGGGCGGCCCTGGCCGTGCGCCGCTCGGCCAGGACGCCGTGCTCCTCCATCCACGCCCGGTGCTTCTCCAGCGCCTCGACGACCTCGTCGATGCCCTCGCCCCGGGCGGCGACCGTCTTCACGATCGGCGGCCGCCAGTCGCCGGGTCCCCGGGACTCCCCGAGGCCCAGCATGTGGTTGAGCTCCCGGGCCGTGGCGTCGGCGCCGTCCCGGTCGGCCTTGTTCACGACGTAGACGTCGCCGATCTCCAGGATTCCGGCCTTCGCCGCCTGGATGCCGTCGCCCATGCCCGGGGCGAGGAGGACGACGGAGGTGTCGGCCTGGGAGGCGATCTCCACCTCCGACTGGCCGACGCCCACCGTCTCCACCAGGATCACGTCGAAGCCCGAGGCATCCAGCACCCGGATGGCCTGCGGAGCCGACCAGGCGAGCCCGCCCAGATGGCCGCGCGTGGCCATCGAGCGGATGTAGACCCCCGGGTCGGACGCGTGGTCCGACATCCGGACCCGGTCCCCGAGGAGCGCGCCGCCGGAGAACGGCGACGACGGGTCGACCGCGAGCACGGCGACCCGCTTCCCCTGCCGCCGGTAGGCGGAGACGAGCGCCGATGTCGATGTCGACTTGCCGACACCCGGTGATCCGGTCAGGCCGACGACGCAGGCGTTGCCCGCCAGGGGCGCCAGCGCCGCCATCACCTCGCGCAGCTGCGGCGACGCCCCCTCCACCAGGGAGATGAGCCTGGCCACGGCCCGGGGCCTGCCTTCACGGGCCTGCTCGACCAGGGTGGGGACGTCCGCCTTCACGCTCGGCCTCCTCGCTCGCTCGTACCGACTACTTGCCCGGAACGCGGATGATCAACGCATCGCCCTGACCGCCGCCGCCGCACAGCGCCGCCGCCCCGGTGCCGCCGCCGCGCCGCTTGAGCTCAAGCGCCAGGTGCAGCACCACGCGGGCGCCGGACATCCCGATCGGGTGGCCGAGCGCGATGGCGCCGCCGTTGACGTTGACCTTGTCCGAGGTGACGCCGAGGTCCTTCATGGACTGGAGGGCGACGGCCGCGAACGCCTCGTTGATCTCGATCAGGTCGAGGTCGTCGACGCCGATGCCCTCCTTCTTGAGGGCGTGGCGGATCGCGTTGGACGGCTGCGACTGGAGGGAGTTGTCCGGACCCGCCACATTGCCGTGCGCACCGATCTCGGCGATCCAGTCCAGGCCCAGCGCCTCGGCCTTGGCCTTGCTCATGACGACGACCGCGGCGGCGCCGTCGGAGATCTGCGAGGCGGTGCCCGCCGTGATCGTGCCGTCCTTGGCGAAGGCGGGGCGCAGCTTGCCGAGGGACTCGACGGTCGTCTCGGCGCGGATGCCCTCGTCCTTGGAGAAGAGAACCGGGTCGCCCTTGCGCTGCGGGATCTCGACCGGGGTGATCTCGGCCTCGAAGAGACCGTTCTTCTGCGCCGCGGCGGCGCGCTGGTGCGACAGGGCGCCGATCTCGTCCTGGGCCGCACGCTCCAGGCCGAGGCGGGTGTTGTGCTTCTCGGTGGACTCGCCCATCGGGATGTTCTCGTAGGCGTCGGTCAGGCCGTCGTGCGCCATCGAGTCGAGCATCTCGATCGCGCCGTACTTGTGGCCCTCGCGGGACTTCGGGAGCAGGTGGGGGGCGTTCGTCATGGACTCCTGGCCACCGGCCACGACGATGTCGAACTCACCGGCGCGGATCAGCTGGTCGGCCAGGGCGATGGCGTCGAGCCCGGAGAGACACACCTTGTTGACGGTGAGCGCCGGGACGTTCATCGGGATGCCGGCCTTGACCGCTGCCTGGCGGGCCGGCATCTGCCCTGCCCCGGCCTGCAGCACCTGGCCCATGATCACGTACTCGACCTGGTCGCCGCCGATGCCGGCCCGGTCCAGCGCCGCCTTGATGGCAAAGCCGCCGAGGTCGGCTCCGGAGAAGCTCTTCAGGGAGCCGAGGAGGCGGCCCATGGGCGTACGGGCGCCCGCGACGATCACTGAGGTGGATCCGGTCGTTCCTGACATGAGGCGCAGCCCCTTGGGATCGATTGTGAACGAGGGTTTACTTGAATGTACTGAGCGGTACCTCACTCGTCATCCGGCAGCGGGTGTGATCGCGCGCACGTTGCGTAACCATCCGCCGAGCGCTGCACTGGTCCCATGCTGACGCGAATCGACCACATCGGAATCGCCTGTGTCGACCTCGACAAGACCGTCGAGTTCTACCGCTCGACCTACGGGTTCGAGGTGTACCACTCCGAGATCAACGAGGAGCAGGGCGTGAGGGAGGCCATGCTCAGGATCAACGGGACGTCGGACGGCGGCGCCTCGTACCTCCAGCTCCTGGAACCGACCCGCGAGGACTCCGCCGTGGGCAAATGGCTGGCCAAGAACGGTGAGGGCGTGCACCACATCGCCTTCGGTACGGCGGACGTCGACGCGGACGCCGCGGACATCGGGGAGAAGGGTGTCAGGGTGCTGTACGACGAGCCCAGGACAGGGTCGATGGGGTCCCGGATCACCTTCCTGCACCCCAAGGACTGCCACGGTGTGCTGACCGAACTGGTCACGTCCCGGACGGAGCACTGACCCGAGAATCCGTCGTCCGGCTCCCGCTGGATCAGCTCGAGCCGGACAACAGCTTCTCAGAGATACCCGGCCCGGTAGAGTGGGCTGTTCCGGGCCGGGGCCGGGTCGGGGCCGCGCCGCGTCCCCAGCCGTTGATCTGTCACCATTCCCCGGGGGACCGTTCGCCGGCGAGCGGTACTCGTTTGGAGTTTGCGACCAGGGTTGGGGCCTCCCCTGTTCGAACGAAGTTGAGAGCTCGGGGAAGGATGGGACCGCGCAGTGCGGGGCTACGAACGCCAGGAGAGCCACCGAGCTGAAGACGACCATCTCTCGCGGTTCGAAGCCGAGATGGACCGGCTGAAGACCGACCGGGAGAAGGCTGTCCAGCACGCCGAGGACCTCGGCTACCAGGTCGAGGTCTTGCGTGCCAAGCTGCACGAGGCCCGGCGCAGTCTGGCGACCCGTCCCGCCTACGACAGCGCGGACATCGGTTACCAGGCGGAGCAGTTGCTCCGTAACGCGCAGATCCAGGCCGACCAGCTGCGCAACGACGCCGAGCGCGAGCTGCGTGACGCCCGCGCGCAGACGCAGCGGATCCTTCAGGAGCACGCCGAGCACCAGGCGCGGCTCCAGGCCGAACTGCACAACGAGGCCGTGCAGCGCCGCCAGCAGCTCGACCAGGAACTGGCGGAGCGCCGCCAGACCGTCGAGTCCCACGTCAACGAGAACGTGGCGTGGGCCGAGCAGCTGCGCGCCAGGACCGAGTCCCAGGCCCGCAGGCTCCTGGAGGAGTCGCGGGCCGAGGCCGAGCAGGCGCTGGGCGCCGCCCGTGCCGAGACTTCCCGGCTGGCCGACGAGACGCGGCAGCGCCTCGGCTCCGAGGCCGAGTCCGCCCGCTCCGAGGCCGAGTCGATCCTGCTGCGCGCCCGCAAGGACGCCGAGCGGATGCTGGGCGCCGCCTCCAGCCAGGCGCAGGAGGCCACTGCGCACGCCGAGCAGCTGCGTACCTCGACGACGGCCGAGACCGAGCAGACCCGGCAGCAGACCACCGAGCTGAACCGGGCCGCCGAGCAGCGCATGCAGGAGGCCGAGACCCAGCTGCGCGAGGCGCGCGTCGAGGCCGAGAAGGTGCTGTCCGAGGCGAAGGAGGCCGCGGTCAAGCGGCTGGCCGGCGCCGAGTCGCAGAACGAACAGCGCACCCGTACCGCCAAGTCGGAGATCGCCCGGCTGGTCGGCGAGGCCACCAAGGACGCCGAGTCCCTCAAGGCGGAGGCCGAGCAGGCGCTCGCCGATGCCCGTGCCGAGGCGGACCGGCTCCGTTCCGAGGCGGCCGACACCGCGCGCACCGCCGCGGCGGAGGACGCCGCGGCCCAGCTCGCCAAGGCGGCCCGTGCCGCCGAGGAGGTGCTGACCAAGGCGTCCGACGACGCGAAGTCGACCACCAGGGCGGCGAGCGAGGAGGCCGACCGGATCCGCCGTGAGGCGGAGGCCGAGGCGGACCGGCTGCGCGGCGAGGCCGCCGAGCAGGCCGACCAGCTCAAGGGCGCGGCCAAGGACGACACCAAGGAGTACCGGGCCAAGACGGTCGAGCTCCAGGAGGAGGCGCGCCGGCTGCGCGGCGAGGCCGAGCAGCTGCGTTCCGAAGCGGTCGCCGAGGGCGAGCGGATCCGCGGCGAGGCCCGCCGCGAGGCCCTCCAGCAGATCGAGGAGGGCGCGAAGACCGCCGAGGAGCTGCTGGCCAAGGCCAAGGCGGACGCGGAGGAACTGCGCGGCGCGGCGGGCACCGAGAGCGAGCGGGTCCGCAGCGAGGCCACCGAGCGGGCGGCGGCGCTGAGGAAGCAGGCGGAGGAGGCCCTGGAGCGGGCCCGCGCCGAGGCCGAGCAGTTGCGCACCGAGTCCGAGGAGCAGGCCCGGTCGGCGACGGCCGCTGCCGAACAGGCGGCGGCGGAGCTGCGCGAGGAGACCGAGCGCGCGATCGCGGTCCGGCAGTCGGAGGCGGCCGACGAGCTGACCCGGCTGCACACCGAGGCCGAGACCCGGGTCGCCACCGCCGAGCAGACGCTGGGCGAGGCGCGTTCCGACGCGGAGCGCATCCGGCGCGAGACGAACGAGGAGTCCGAGCGGCTGCGCGCGGAGGCCGCCGAGCGGATGCGCACGCTCCAGGGGCAGTCCGAGGCCGAGGCCCAGCGGCTGCGCGACGAGGCCGCGGCCGATGCCGCGCAGTCCCGTGCGGAGGGCGAGTCCGTCGCCGTACGGCTGCGCAGTGAGGCGGCCGCCGAGGCCGAGCGGCTGAAGACCGAGGCGCAGGAGAGTGCCGGCCGGGTGCGGTCGGAGGCCGCGGCCGCCGCCGAGCGGGTGGGCACGGAGGCCGCCGAGGCGCTGGCCGCCGCCCAGGAGGAGGCGAACCGGCGCCGCCGCGAGGCCGAGGAGACCCTCGACGCGGCGCGTACCGAGGCGAACCAGGAGCGCTCGCGGGCCCGCGAGCAGAGCGAGGAGCTCCTGGCCTCCGCCCGCAAGCGGGTCGAGGAGGCGCAGGCCGAGGCCCAGCGCCTGGTCGAGGAGGCGGACGCGCGGGCGACCGAGATGGTCTCCGCGGCCGAGCAGACCGCCCAGCAGGTACGGGATTCGGTCAGCGGGCTCCAGGAGCAGGCCGAGGCGGAGATCGCCGGGCTGCGCTCCACCGCCGAGCATGTCGCGGAGCGGACGAGGTCCGAGGCGCAGGAGGAGGCGGACCGGGTCCGCTCCGACGCGTACGCGGAGCGGGAGCGGGCCGGCGAGGACGCGGCCAGGGTCCGGCGGGTGGCGCAGGAGGAGACCGAGGCCGCGACGGCGATGGCCGAGCGGACGGTGTCCGACGCGATCGCCGAGTCGGAGAAGCTGCGGGCCGACACCGCGGAGTACAGCCAGCGGATGCGTACCGAGGCGTCCGACGCCCTGGCGTCCGCCGAGCAGGACGCGTCGCGCAGCCGGGCCGAGGCCCGTGAGGACGCCAACCGGATGCGGTCCCAGGCCGCGGAGCAGGCCGACGGCCTGGTGTCCGAGGCCACGGCCGAGGCCGAGCGGGTCCGCAACGAGGCGACGCAGCAGGCGGCCCGGCTCGGTGACGAGGCGGCGGGCGAGGCCGAGCGGCTGCGGGCGGAGGCGTCGGCGACCGTCGGTTCCGCGCAGGAGCACGCGGCCCGTACCCGCGAGGAGTCGGAGCGGCTGCGCGCCGACGCCGAGGCGGCGGCCGAGCAGATGCGCGCCGAGGCCCGCCAGGAGGCGGACCGGCTGCTGGACGAGGCGCGCGAGTCCGCGTCGAAGCGCCGTGCCGACGCCGCCGAGCAGGCGGACCAGCTCATCAACAAGGCCCAGGAGGAGGCGCTTCGCGCTGCCACCGAGGCCGAGGAGCAGGCCGACACGATGGTCGGGGTGGCCCGCAAGGAGGCCGTGCGGATCACTTCCGCGGCGACCGTCGAGGGCAACACCCTGGTGGAGCGGGCCCGGACGGACGCGGACGAGCTGCTGGTCGGCGCGCGCCGGGACGCCACCCAGATCCGGGAGCGGGCCGAGGAGCTCAGGACCCGCCTGGAGAGCGAGATCGAGGAGCTGCACGACCGTGCCCGGCGGGAGACGTCCGAGCAGATGAAGACGGCCGGCGAGCGCGTCGACAATCTGATGAAGGCGGCGACCGAGCAGCGCGAGGAAGCCGCGGCGAAGGCCAAGGAACTCCTCTCCGACGCCAACTCGGAAGCGAGCAAGGTCCGGATCGCCGCCGTGAAGCGGGCCGAGTCGCTGCTCAAGGAGGCCGAGCAGAAGAAGGCCAGCCTGGTGCGCGAGGCCGAGAAGCTGCGGGCCGACGCCGAGACCGAGGCCAAGCAGACGGTGGACGAGGGCCGGCGCGAGCTCGATGTCCTGGTGCGCCGGCGTGCGGACATCAACACGGAGATCTCCCGTGTCCAGGACGTCCTGGAGGCGTTGGAATCTTTCGAGACTCCCGGGGCAGGCGGCAAGAGCGCGGGTGCCGGTCCGCCCGGCGGCGTCAAGACCACGGCCGCGGCGGGCACTCGTGCGGGTGGCAAGCAGTCGGATGGGTAGTCACCCGGTGCTCTTCAGCGGTCCGGCAAGGACGTTCGACCCTCCGAGTGGCAAGGGTTACGGGGGTCAGCCACTCAAAAGGGGTGTCATTCTCCAGATCAAACGGGCATCTGCTCGATGACACGCCGTTCTGGCGCCTAGGATTCCCTCTATCACCTCACCGGTCTCACTTCGACAGGAACCCCATGAGTGACCCTTCCTCCCCCTTCGGCTTCGAGCTCGTGCGGCGTGGTTACGACCGCGGTCAGGTGGATGACCGCATTACCAAGCTCGTCGCCGACCGTGATAGTGCTCTCGCCCGCATCACGTCTCTGGAAAAGCGCATCGAGGAGCTCCACCTCGAAACGCAGAACGCCCAGGCCCAGGTGAACGACGCGGAACCGTCGTACGCGGGTCTCGGCGCGCGTGTGGAGAAGATTCTCCGCCTTGCCGAGGAGGAGGCCAAGGACCTGCGTGAGGAGGCCCGTCGCGCCGCCGAGCAGCACCGTGAGCTCGCCGAGTCCGCCGCCCAGCAGGTGCGCAACGACGCCGAGACCTTCGCCGCCGAGCGCAAGGCCAAGGCCGAGGACGACGGCGTCCGCATCGTCGAGAAGGCCCAGGGTGAGGCCACCACGCTGCGCTCGGACGCGCAGAAGGACGCGTCCCAGAAGCGCGAGGAGGCCGACGCCCTCTTCGAGGAGACCCGCGCCAAGGCCGCTCAGGCCGCCGCGGACTTCGAGACCAACCTGGCCAAGCGCCGCGACCAGTCGGAGCGCGACCTCGCGTCCCGTCAGGCCAAGGCCGAGAAGCGTCTGGCCGAGATCGAGCACCGCGCCGAGCAGCTCCGCCTGGAGGCCGAGAAGCTTCGCACGGACGCCGAGCGCCGCGCCCGTCAGACGGTGGAGACCGCTCAGCGCCAGGCCGAGGACATCGTGGCCGACGCCAACGCGAAGGCCGACCGGATCCGCAGCGAATCGGAGCGCGAGCTGGCGGCGCTCACCAACCGCCGCGACTCGATCAACGCGCAGCTGACCAACGTCCGCGAGATGCTGGCGACGCTGACCGGTGCCGCGGTGGCAGCCGCCGGCTCCCCCGCCGACGAGGAGCCGGCCTCCCGCGGCGTCCCGGCACAGCAGACCCGCTGATCACTCAGCCGGTCCAACCCTTGCGCGCCCGGTTCCGCCCTTGTGGTGGCGCCGGGCGCGCGGCCGTTCTAGCGTGAGCGCATGATCGAGCTCGATGGCCTCACCAAGCGCTTCGGCAACAAGGTTGCCGTCGACCAGTTGTCGTGCCGGATCAAACCGGGGATGGTGACGGGTTTCCTGGGACCCAACGGGGCGGGCAAGTCCACCACGATGCGGATGATGCTCGATCTCGACAACCCCACCAGTGGATCGGTGCGCATCGACGGCAAGCACTACCGCGAGCTGTCGGAGCCCCTGAAGTACATCGGCGCGCTGCTGGACGCCAAGTCGATGCACGGTGGCCGCAGCGCCTACAACAACCTCCTCTGTCTCGCCCAGAGCAACCGGATCCCGGAGAGCCGGGTGGCGGAGGTCCTCGACACCGTCGGCCTGACCGCGGTGGCGAAGAAGAAGTCCAAGGGGTTCTCCCTCGGTATGGGTCAGCGCCTGGGAATCGCGTCGGCGCTGCTGGGCGATCCCGAGATTCTGATGTTCGACGAACCCGTCAACGGTCTGGACCCCGAGGGAATTCACTGGATCCGCAATCTGATGAAGGCACTCGCGGCGGAAGGCCGGACGATCTTCGTCTCCTCTCATCTGATGAGCGAAATGGCCCTGACCGCGGACCACTTGATCGTGATCGGGCAGGGCCGGCTGCTCGCCGACACCTCGATGGCCGACTTCATCCATCAGAACTCCCGCAGTTACGTGCGGCTGCGCTCCCCGCAGCAGGAGCGGCTGCGGGACGTCCTGCACGCCGAGGGAATCGTCGCGGTCGAGTCGGGCAACGGCACGCTGGAGATCGACGGCGCCACCACCGAGGCCCTGGGCGAGCTCGCCGCCCGGCACACGATCGTGCTGCACGAGCTGAGCTCCCAGCGGGCTTCGCTGGAGGAGGCGTTCATGCAGATGACGGCGGACTCGGTGGAGTACCACGCACACTCGGAGCGCGGTGAGGCACCGCCGGTGGGACCGCACTGGGGCGATCAGTGGAACCGGCCACCCGGTGGCACCCCGGGGGCTCCCGGCGGTTCCGGCACCGGAACGGGGGTGTGACGGCGATGGCATCGGTACCCGCGGTCCTGACCTCCGAATGGACCAAGATCCGTACGGTCTCCTCGACGACCTGGACGCTGATCTGCGCGTTCGCCGTCACCGTCGCGATGAGCGCAGCGCTCTGTGCGGTGATGAACTCCCAGTTCGACGATCTCTCCGATGCGGAGCGGGCCACCTTCGACCCCACCTTCATCAGCTTCTCCGGGATGATTCTCGGCCAGCTGGCGATGGTCGTCTTCGGCGTCCTGGTGGTCGGCACGGAGTACAGCTCCGGCATGATCCGCACCTCCCTGGCGGCGGTGCCGCAGCGCGCCACCTTCCTCTTCAGCAAGATGCTGGTCGCCGGTGTGCTGGCCCTGGTCGTCGGCATGGTCACCAGTTTCGTGTCGTTCTTCCTCGGCCAGGCCCTGCTCGGTGACCACGGCATCGGCATCGGCGAGGACAACGTGCTTCGGGCGGTCTTCGGCGCCGGTATCTACATGGGGCTGATCGCGATCTTCTCCATGGGGGTGGCGGCGATGCTGCGGAGCTCCATGCTGTCGCTCGGCATCCTGATGCCGTTCTTCTTCCTCGTCTCGCAGATCCTGTCGGCCGTTCCGGGGGCCAAGAGCGTCGCCCAGTACTTCCCCGACCAGGCAGGTTCCAAGATCATGCAGGTGGTGCCGGACGCGATGAACAGCGATCCGGCTCCGTACGGGCCCTGGGCCGGGCTGCTGATCATGGTCGCGTGGGTGGCGGCCGCGGTGATCGGCGGATTCCTCGTACTCAAGAAGCGCGACGCCTGAGCGGATGCCGTGGACCGCCCGGTTCACGGCACCGGTTCACGGCCCCGGCAGGGACTCGCCCGGGTAACGACTTGGCCGGAACCGTCAAGGCCTGGATATCCTCCTCACTCATACGGGGGGCGTGCGGCCGACGGCCTGTGCCCCGACGACAGATAAGTCGATGGGGCTGGAGCATGATCGAGGCAGTCGGCCTGACCAAGCGCTATGGCGCGAAGACGGCCGTGTACAACCTTTCCTTCCAGGTGCGGCCCGGTGCCGTCACCGGGTTCCTCGGTCCCAACGGGTCGGGCAAGTCGACCACGATGCGGATGATTCTCGGCCTGGACCGGCCGACGGCGGGCCGGGTGACCATCGGCGGCCATGACTTCCGCAATCTGCCGAACGCGCCGCGCCAGGTCGGCGCGCTGCTCGACGCCAAGGCCGTGCACGGCGGGCGCAGCGCCCGCAACCACCTGCTCTCGCTCGCCCAGCTCGCCGGCATCCCGGCCGCCCGGGTCGACGAGGTGCTGGGCGTCGTCGGTCTCCAGCAGGTCGCACGGAAGCGGTCCAAGGGCTTCTCGCTGGGCATGGGGCAGCGTCTGGGCATCGCGGCCGCGCTGCTGGGCGACCCGCAGGTGCTGCTCTTCGACGAGCCGGTCAACGGACTCGACCCGGAGGGCATCCTCTGGGTCCGCAACCTGATGAAGATGCTGGCGTCCGAGGGCCGGACGGTCTTCGTGTCCAGCCATCTGATGAGCGAGATGGCCCTCACCGCCGACCACCTGATCGTGATCGGCCGCGGCCAGCTGATGGCCGACATGAGCATCACGGACTTCATCTCGGCCAACTCGGCCGATTTTGCCCGCGTCCGGGTCCCGGACGACGGGCCCGAGCAGCGGGAGAAGCTCACCGCCACCCTCACCGAGGCGGGCGGCCAGGTGATGTCGGAGCCGGACGGAGCACTGCGGATCACCGGGCTGCGGCTGCCGCGGATCAGCGATCTGGCCCATGAGGCCGACGTCCGGCTGTGGGAGCTCTCGCCGCACCAGGCCTCCCTGGAGGAGGCGTACATGCGGATGACGCAGGGCGCCGTGGACTACCGCTCGACGGCCGACCACGTGGCCCACCTGCAGGCACCGCCGCAGCCCGGCGGATACGGGCCGCAGCAGGGATACGCGCCGCCTCCGCAGAGCGTTCCCGAGGCGCCCCAGCAGGGCTGGTACGCCCCGCCGCCGCCCGGCCAGAACCCGTACGCGGGCACCCCGGCCCCCGCGGCCCCGGCAGCGGCCCCGGCTGCTCCTGCGGCACCCGCCGCTCCTGCGCCTCCCGCCGCGGCTCCCGTTCCCGCCCCGGCCGCGCCCGCCGGACCCCCCGCAGACCTGACCAAGAGCGAGACCAGCGAGGACTCCCGATGACAACGCCGTCCACGCCGCCGGCGCCGCAGGCGCCGCACCAGCAGGCGCCCTACCAGCAGCAGGCGTACCAGCAGCCCCCCGCTCCCCAGCAGCACGGGCAGGGCATGCGGGCGGGCTACTACACCTCGCCGATCCCGGTGCGCCCCGCCACCCTCGGCGACGCGCTCGCCTCCGAGTGGACCAAGATCCGTTCCGTGCGCTCCACGATGTGGACGCTCGGCGTCATGATCGTGCTGCTGCTCGCCATCGGGGTGCTCTCGGCGGTCGTGGTCAACGCCTCCGACTCCGACATGGGCTCCACCCCCGTACTCAGCCTGGGATTCTTCGGGGTGCTCCTGGGATCGATCTGTGTGATCACGCTCGGCGTGATGACGATCGCGTCGGAGTACGGAACCGGCATGATCCGCACGACGCTGACGGCCTGCCCGAGCCGGGCCCGGGTGCTCAGCGCGAAGGCCATCGTCTTCTTCCTGCTCACGTTCGTCCTGACGACCGTGATGACCACGATCGTCGCCCTGCTCCAGACGTCCATCCTGGACGCCGAGGCGCCCAGCGGTGACGAGTGGCTGCGCGGCACGGTCGGGGTGGGCCTCTACATGGCGTCGCTGGGGCTGCTCTCGCTGGGCATCGGCGCGCTGATCCGGCACTCGGCCGGGGCGATCACCATCATGATCGGCGTCGTCCTGCTGCCGCTCGTGCTGGCCATCTTCATGTTCACCGAGTCTCTGCGGTCGCTCCAGGAGTGGCTCCTGGAGTACTCGATCCCCAACCAGCTCAGCATCTTCTACGACAACTCGGTCACGTCGTCCGGCGGACCGTCCGGCTGGGACCCGCTGTGGATCATGCTCGGCGTGACCGCCGTGGCCCTGGGCGGCGCCTACCTGGCGATGAACCACCGCGACGTCTGACGCCGTCGGCCGCTCCGGCGGCCGTTCAGTGCCGAGGCGCGTTCCTGGACCGCTGCACCTGCGTGGTGCGGCGGTCCCTCGCGTTCCAGCACGCCTTGTGCCAGTGCCTGCGGTCGTCGATCCCGCCGTACTCGGACCAGGCGACCAGGTGCGGGATGCCCGAAGGGATCTCCTGGTCGCAGCCGGGGCACCGGTAGCGCTTGCCCGCGGCGCTCGCGCCGCTCACCGGGCGGACCGACCACTCCTCGCCCTGCCACTCCTCCGAGCGCCCTCCGCCGCCGTACCGGTCCCCCGCCGTGCTGGCGTTGTCGGTGGGACTCTCGCCGCCTCGGGGGCGGTTACGGCGCGGGGACACGTGACACCTCACGGGGCAGGCTGGGCAGTTCCCGACCAGCGTAGAGCCATTCGGCCGGGGCAGACGTTCCGCACCGCCCGGGGCGGGACGGGTTAGCGGAAAATCGCAACAACTTCCCGTCGGACCGTGCCTTTGGCACGTGTCAGACGTTGTTGCCAGTAGGGGAGAGCCGCGTCGGCCGCAAGGAGGTATCTGGCGATGCGTGTGGGAACGTTCGTACTGGCAGCCCAGTTTCCGGGACAGGGTCCGGGTGAGGCGCTGCACCGCGCGGTCCGGTCCGCCGAGGTCGCGGAGGAGTCCGGCCTCGACTCGGTCTGGCTGGCCGAACATCATTTCGTGCCGTACGGGGTCTGCCCGTCGGCCGTGACGCTGGCAGCGCTGCTGCTCGGCCGCACGCGCAGAATCCGCGTCGGTACGGCGGTGAGCGTGCTGCCGACCCAGCATCCGGTGGCCCTCGGTGAGCAGGCCGCGCTGCTCCACCTCACCAGCGGCGGCCGATTCACCCTCGGCGTCGGCCGGGGCGGTCCCTGGATCGACCTGGAGGTGTTCGGCGGCGGCCTGGAGGCGTACGAGAACGGCTTCCCGGAGTCTCTGGGGCTGCTGCTCGACTGGCTGCGCGAGGCGCGGGTGGCGGGCCGCGGGGAGCGCTACGGCTTCCGTGAGGTGGCGGTGGTCCCCCGGGCCGACGAGCTGATCGACGAGGAGAGCGGCGAGAGCCCCGGCGGCCCTGAGGTGATCGTCGCGTGCACCTCGCCGAAGAGCGTGGAACTCGCCGCCGAGAACGGCTTGCCGATGCTGCTCGGGATGCACTGCGGCGACGAGGAGAAGGCCGAGATGGTCGCCCTCTGGCGTTCCTGCGCCCTCGCCGCCGGCCGATCGCCGGAAAGCGTACGGGAGGCGGGGCACGTGTCCGCGGGCGTGGCCCAGATCGCGGACCGTGCCGACGACGCCCGGGAGACGCTGGTGAAGGCGATGCCGGGCTGGCTGCGGCAGGGGCTGAGCGCCCATGTGACGGTCGACGGCCGGCACCGGGTGATGCGCGACCCGGTCGAGTACACGGAGCTGCTGTGCGGGCTTCATCCGGTGGGCCCGCCCCGGCTCGCGGCCGACCGCCTCGCGGCCACGGCGGAGCGCACGGGCATCACCCGCTTCGCGCTCCTGGTGGAGGGTTCCGGAGATCTCGTGGCCACGGAGGAGAACGTAGCGCGGCTGGGCACCGAAGTGCTGCCGCTCCTCGAATGACCCGCACATACGGGTTTCAGGGTGTACGTACGGGAGCTGCCGCCCCGGACCAGTTGCACCTCCCGCGGCCCGGAGCGACAGCAGAAGACGTCAGCAGTCCCGTAGTTCGGGCGACTGGTTGAGCAACTGGCCCCTCACCGAGGTGAATCGGGCGAGCCGGTCGTCGACCGAGGCGTCCAGCGGGAACACCGCGACGCGGTGGCAGTTCTGGAATGCCAGACGCACCCCGAAGTGCCGCTGCAGCGCGCCGCGTATCGCATCACTCGCGAGCGCACGCAGCAGCTGACCACGTGCCTGCTCGTTGGGCGGCGGCGTCTGGTTGTCGGCGAACTCCCCGCCGTCGACCTTCAGCTGAGCCACCAACGAGCTGATCATCTCCCATGCGTAGGGCAGGGAGGTCCGGACGCAGTCGACGAAGTCGGCTTCGTCGACCTCGCCTCGCTCGGCCTGTTCCAACAGCGCCGGTGAGACGTCGAGCGACATGGGTTCTCCTCTCGCGACCCCGACGGAGGGCCGGGGCCTTACGGGCAGGGAAGCAGGACGGCGACGCAGCGTGCACGTACGGCGACCTCCTGCATCCACGGTAAGGGCGCAGTCCGGGCCGCACCAGGAGATTGGGAACACAACCGGCCAATAACGAAGGGGTTCAAAGAGGGGCAAGCCAGAAAGCGTCACTCCAGGACGGGGATGGAGTGACGGGTGGGTGAATCGCGTCGAGCACCTGTCGTCGAGTAGCGTTGCCGACCATGCGTCTCGTCATCGCCCGCTGCTCCGTGGACTACGCGGGCCGGCTCACGGCCCACCTGCCCTCCGCTCCCCGTCTGATCCTGGTGAAGGCGGACGGGAGCGTGTCGATTCACGCCGACGACAGGGCGTACAAACCGCTCAACTGGATGTCGCCGCCCTGCACCCTGAAGGAGGGCTCCGACGACACCGCGGGCGTCTGGACCGTGGTGAACAAGGCGGGCGAAAAACTGATCATCACGATGGAGGAAATCCTCCACGACTCGTCCCACGAGCTGGGCGTCGACCCCGGCCTGATCAAGGACGGCGTGGAAGCGCACCTCCAGGAACTGCTCGCCGACCGGATCGAGACGCTCGGTGAGGGCTACACCCTCATCCGCCGCGAGTACTTCACCGCCATCGGCCCCGTCGACATCCTGTGCCGGGACGCCGACGGCGGGACCGTGGCGGTCGAGCTCAAGCGGCGCGGTGACATCGACGGAGTGGAGCAGCTGACCCGCTACCTGGAGCTGCTCAACCGCGATCCCCACCTGGCACCGGTGAAGGGCATCTTCGCCGCCCAGGAGATCAAGCCCCAGGCCCGTGTCCTGGCGACGGACCGCGGGATCGGCTGCGTGATCCTCGACTACAACGCGATGCGTGGCATCGAGGACGACAAACTCAGGCTCTTCTGACCGGCCGGTTCCCCCGAGGCCGCCCGTACAGCCCCTGAGGCCCGTCCGGCGCTTCGGGCCCGTCCGGCGGCCGGGGCCCTCTCCGCGGAGACCGGACACCCAGCCGGACGGGCGCACGCGTCAGGCCCGTCCGGCGATCGAGGACAAGGCGCCCTGCGGGGCGTCCCGGCTCAGGCCACCGACGGACTCGTGCCCGCACCCGAGGGCCCACTCGCCGAGTCCGACGTGTCGGGCTCGGACGGCTCCGTAGTCTCCGGCTCCGTGGGCGTCACCGAGTCGCTCGGCTCCGGCGGCGTCGACGACGGGCTCGGCGGCGGTGAGTCGGACTTCGTCGGCGTCGGCTTCGGCGACCCCGGCTTCGTACGCGTCGGCGAGGGCCTGTCCGGCGAGGAGCCGCCCGACGACGGGGCCGTCTCCGAAGCACTGGCTCCCGGGGACGACGTCCCGCTCCCGCCCGCCGGCGCGGACTCGCTCCCCGAGGGGCCCGGCGTCGTCGACGACGACGCCGACGCCGAACCCGACGTCCTGGCGGACGGAGTCGTGCCGTCCGTGGGCTCCTCGGCCGGGAGCTCCTCCTCCGCGTCACCGCCCTCGGTCACCGACTGCTCGGTCGAGGCTCCGGAGCCACCCTGTGGGTCGGTGTTCGAGGTGAGCCCGAGGGTCACCACCGTGCCGAGCACTCCGGCCAGCAGGACGCCCGCGCCGGCGGCGACCAGATTGCGCCGGGCCCCGCCCAGAACCGCGAAGCGGCCGCCCTCCTTCTCGTCGGCCACCGGCGGAGCGCTCTGCCGGGACATGACGACGGTCTCGTCCGGGTACGTCCGCGGCATCGAGACGGGCATGACGGCAGGCAGGCCTCGGGGCGGCGACGCCAGAAGCGGGTTCGCCGGTGTCTCGCCCATCGCCATGACACCGCTCACGATCGTTCCGCCGGAGCGGTCATCGACCAGGGCGAGCGCCCGCCTCCCGGCCACCGCGCCGGACTTGTCGGCGAGTGCCCCGCGCATGCTGATGGACGTCTCCAGCTCGGCCCTGGCCCGGTCGAGATTGCCGGTACAGAGGGCGAGCACGCCCAACTCGTGGTGGAAATAAGCCTCTTCGGCGACCTCGCCCGCGATCCGGCCGGCCTCCTGGCCGATCCGCAGGGACCTCTCCCAGGCGCTCCAGTGCAGCCCTGCGGCGAAGGCGGGCGAGGCGCTGCGCGCCAGCAGCACGGCGACGCTCGTCTGGCCTGCCCCGTCCCCCGGCACCAGCTGCGCCATGGCCGCGACGATCGCATCGGCCTCCGCCACCACCCGTGCGGGGGTGACGGAGGGGTGGCCCGCCCACCAGGCGTAGTGCTGGGCCACCGTCCGGGCCCGGTCGGTGGCGCCCTCTCCGTATCCGGCGGCCTCCAGCTGGGCGAGGACGCCGGCGGCCAGCCGGTAGCGGGAGCCGGCCGGGGACAGCAGCCCGCAGTCGGCCAGCTCGCCGAGCGCCGCATCGGCGTGGGTGTCCCCCACGAGAGCCGGCAGATGCGCCTGGTGCGGCACCTCGCCGCCGAGCGCGCACGCGAAGCGCAGGGTGTCGCGCGCGGCTTCGCTCAGCCGTGAGCCGAGCAGCGCGGCGGGGGCGGCACCCTCGCCGAGGCTGGGCAGCACCGCTTCCGCGCCCGCCGGCCCGTCGGTGTCCCCGGCCACCGGCTCCCCTGCGGGGCGGTTCTCCAGGTAGCCGTACTCGTCGTACGCGGTCGGGTCGGTGCTCCCCAGGGCGATCTGTCGCAGCAGGGCGCCCGCCTGGACGAACCGCAGCGGGAGGCCCTCGGACTCGAACCAGAGGTCGCCCGCCCAGTTGGCCTCCTCCTCGGTGAGCTTCCGCTCGACCACCCGCTCCATGAGGTCGACCGAGGCGGCGCGGTCGAGACCGGCGAGGAAGACCTCTTCGAGGTGGGAGTCGGGGCCGGGCGCGGCCACATCGGGTGTGGCGGCCAGCAGGAAGGCGCATTCGGGCGTCGCGTCGAGCAGCTCGTCCAGTGCGGCGCCGCCGAACTCCAGGTCGTCGAGGACGACGACGGCGCCGGTCGACCGCAGCTTCTCCAGCAGCAGTTCCCGGCCCGGGCGGTGCAGCGGCGCGTCGTGGACGGCCTCGAAGAGCCCGTGGAGGAGGTCGGCGACGGTGCGCTTGTGACCGTTGAGCCGGACGACTCCATCGGGTGCGAGTTCAGCGCAGTCGGCGGCGACGGCGTTCAGGAGGGCAGTTCGGCCGGAACCGGCCGGTCCGGTGAGCCGTACGGAGCGGCCGCGGGCCAGGAGGCGCGTCAGTCGTTCGCGTTCGTCCTCGCGCTGGAGGAGGGGAAGCCGAAGGACGGGCGGGCCGGGCGGGACGGGGGGTGCTGCGGCCCGGTCCCGGTCCGCCCGCTTCTCGGGGGTGCGCCGGACGGGTTCGGCGGGCTGCTCCCCGGGCGGGCACGGTTCGACCTCGCTGCCGTCGACGGGGTTGACGGTCAGCAGGAGGTCGCCGGCTACGAGCGGGACGATGCGCACCTGTTGCGGCGTTTGCTGACCGAAATCCGGCGTCAGCGGATCGCGGGAAGAGCGGCGGCGGCCGGCTTCCTCGGCGAAGCCGTTGCCGTCGTGGCCGAACTCTTCCGGCCCCCGGTGTATCGGGTCCATCGCCAAAGCCCCCAAGACGCGTCGAGCACGGTTGCCCCTCCCGGCCTCGCACGTCCAGCTGTTGCTTCGGTCCGGTGTCCGCCAGGTGGGTCCGTCTATCGGCAGACGGCCGAACCCTAAACCTTCGCACAGTATCTACGAACATCCGGGGTGCCGCGCCGCCCCACAGATCACGGTCTCGTGAGGATTGTGTGGCTTGGCCCGGCCGGTACACAGAACCGGCACATGGGTCCGGCGTCGCGGGCCCGGCGGCTCGGGTCCGGTGCCCCGGGACGGGCGTTCACCGCCGGGCGCCTCAGACGCGAGGCAGCGATTCCGCGGCGATTCCGCCCTCGATGGCCAGAATGCGGTGCAGTCGGGTGGCCACCAGCAGGCGTTGCATCTGCGGCGGTACACCGCGGAGCACCAGCCGCCGCCCGGCGCGCCCGGCCCTGCGGTGCGCGCCCATGATGACGCCAAGCCCGGTGGCGTCCCACGAATCCAGCTCGGTCAGGTCGAGCACCAGGTCGCCGACTCCGTCGTCGAGGGCCGAGTGCAGGACCGTACGGGCGTCCGCCGCGCTTCGGACATCGAGGCGGCCCCCGACGACCAGCTCGGCGTGGTCGCCCCTGATGTGCATATGCGCTCCCCTGAATGCTCCGTGGCGTGGTCGGTCTGTCTGAAACTGTCTCTGCCCCAACTGACTGCGGCAACGACAGGGAAGTTGCCGTCTGTAAGCGAACCGATACCGAATTCACTCCGTGGAGTGACTGAGGCACGCGGTGGAACTCTGCGGATTCGGTACAAATCCACAGGTTCCGGAGGATGGCCCCCGGGATCCCGGGTCTGACCGACGGCAGATCAGGCAGCCGGGGGCCGAAAACGATCAGTAGGTGTAGAAGCCCTGCCCGCTCTTGCGGCCGATGTCACCTGCATCGACCATCCGGCGCATCAGCTCCGGGGCGGCGAACTTCTCGTCCTGGGACTCGGTGTAGATGTTCCCGGTGGCGTGCAGCAGGATGTCGACGCCGGTCAGGTCCGCGGTGGCGAGGGGCCCCATGGCGTGGCCGAAGCCGAGCTTGCAGGCGATGTCGATGTCCTCGGCCGAGGCGACGCCAGACTCGTACAGCTTGGCGGCCTCGACGACGAGCGCCGAGATCAGCCGGGTGGTGACGAAGCCGGCCACGTCACGGTTGACCACGATGCAGGTCTTGCCGACCGACTCGGCGAACTCCCTTGCGGTGGCGAGGGTTTCGTCGCTGGTCTTGTAGCCGCGTACGAGTTCGCAGAGCTGCATCATGGGAACCGGCGAGAAGAAGTGCACGCCGACGACGCGCTCCGGGCGCTCCGTCACGGCCGCGATCTTCGTGATCGGGATGGCGGAGGTGTTGGAGGCGAGCACGGCGTCGTCCCGGACGATCTTGTCGAGGGTCCGGAAGATCTCGTGCTTCATCTCCAGCTTCTCGAAGACGGCCTCGACGACGACGTCCGCGTCGGCGACGGCGTCGAGGTCGGTGGTCGTGGTGATGCGGGCGAGCGCGGCCTCGGCGTCGGACTCCGCGAGCTTGCCCTTGGAGACGAACCTGTCGTAGGAGGCCTTGATGCCGTCGCGGCCACGGGTCAGGGCGGCGTCCGTGACATCGCGCAGCACGACGTCCCAGCCCGCCTGGGCGGAGACCTGCGCGATACCGGACCCCATGAGTCCGGCGCCGATGACGGCGAGCTTCCTGGCCACGTTGGCACCCCTATGCTTTCTCAACGGTTCTTCCACATGCTCTCCGGCGGAGGTTAGTACCCGTGAGGGGCGCTGGGGCAGCGAAGAGATGCGCGTCACGTCTCAAATGACGGACATCACACCGGGATGCGTCATTCGGCGGCGCGCCGGGCGTAGTTGAGCACCCTTTCGCCCAGCAGGTCCTCGACGTCGTCGAGCAGGACGAGGGCATCACGTGACACCTCGGCGGCCTTCCGGCCCGCCACCATCTCCGCGCCGATGTATGCCATGAGCGTCGCGTGCACCCAGGCGAGCTGACCGGCCACCAGGCTCGCGGTCCGGTCCCCGGGCCCGTTCCCGCACTCCTCCCGAAGGGTCCCCTCCAGATGCTGGAGGGCCTCCTGCTGGATGTGCCAGAGGCGGGCCTTGAGGCTGTCGGCGCCCTCGATGACCCGCATGAACCGCTCGTATCCCTCCATCAGGCCGACGGTGGGTGACACCCCCTCGACCTGGACGCGCAGTTCGCGCAGGACCGCGTCGGCCGCGGACTCCCCCACGTCCCGTCCCCGGACGTACCGCGAGAGGCGGTCGACGATGCCGCGGCTCCGGTCGAGGAAGAGGTCCTCCTTGGTCGGGAAGTAGTTGTAGACCGTGTTCGCCGAGACGTCGGCGGCGCGGGCGATCTCGGCGATCGTGACCGCGTCGAATCCCCGCTCCAGGAAGAGACCGGTGGCCACGTCCGAGAGGTACTGCCTGGTCTGGCGCTTCTTGCGCTCCCTGAGTCCCTCAGCCATGGCCCCATCGTAGGACGCTCTGGGGTTCATGAATATTTGGTGTCATTGCAATTTTTCAGTGACTCTGTTTTTGTGGTCGCTATGCCAATCATCAGCACGGCCGGGCTCGCCCGGACCTTCGCCTCGAAGACCGGTCCCGTGGAGGCCGTCCGTTCCATCGACATGTCGGTCGCGACCGGCGAGATCGTCGGACTCCTCGGCCCCAACGGAGCGGGCAAGACCACCACCCTGCGCATGCTGACCACACTGCTCGCCCCCACCGGCGGCGCGGCCACCGTCGCCGGCCGCGATCTGCTCGCCGACCCGGCGGGCGTACGGAAGAACTGCGGGTACGTGGCCCAGTCGGGCGGCGTCGACCCGCACATCAGTGTCCGGGAGGAGCTGGTCACCCAGGGCCGGCTGTACCGGCTCGGCAAGGCCGAGGCCGTGACCCGGGCCTCGGAACTCGCCGCCGAGCTGGGCCTGACAGGGCTGCTCGACCGCAGGACGGTCACGCTCTCCGGAGGCCAGCGGCGGCGGCTCGACCTCGCGATGGGGCTCACCCACCGCCCGCCCGTCCTCTTCCTCGACGAGCCGACCACGGGGCTCGACCCGGGCAGCCGCGCCGATCTGTGGGACCTGGTGCGGCGGCTGCGCGACACGTACGGCACGACCGTCGTGCTCACCACCCACTACCTCGACGAGGCCGACGCGCTCGCGGACCGGCTCGTCGTCGTCGACGGCGGCCTGGTCGTCGCCGAGGGAACGCCCGCCGCATTGAAGACCCGCCACGCGGGCTCACCCGCGGCCTCGCTCCAGGACGCCTTCCTGGCGATCACCGGGCGCTCCCCCGCACCCGCGGACGCCGCTCCCGTCGCCGTATGACCCCGCAGCACGGCCCGACCGCCCAGAGGAATCCGATGCTTCTCCACGACACCGCGCTCGTCTTCGGGCGATACGCCCGGCAGACCCTGCGCTCCCGGTTCCAGATCTTCTTCGGCATCCTCATGCCGCTGCTGTACCTGCTCTTCTTCGGCCCGTTGCTCACCGGTCTGCCGCTCGGCCCCGACGGTGACTCCTGGCAGGTCCTGGTCCCCGGACTTCTGCTCCAACTCGGCCTGTTCGGTGCCTCGTTCACCGGGTTCGCCCTCATCATCGACAAGTCGACCGGGGTCGTGGATCGGATGCGCGTCACCCCGGTCAGCCGGATGGCGCTGCTGCTGGGCCGGGTCCTGCGCGACGCACTGCTGTTCATGTTCCAGGCGGTGCTGCTGGTGGCCGTCGCCGTACTCATGGGGCTGCGCGCGCCCCTGCCCGGCGTACTGATCGGCTTCGCGTTCGTCGGCCTGCTGACGGTCTCGCTCGCCTCGCTCTCGTACGCCCTGGCCATGAAGGTCGGTACGCCTCAGGAGTTCGGGCCGGTCATCAACTCGGTCACCATGCCTGCCATGCTGCTCTCCGGCCTGATGCTGCCGATGACGCTGGGACCGCGGTGGCTGGACGTGCTGTCGCACTTCACGCCGTTCCGCTACCTCGTGGACGCGGTGCGGGACGCGTACGTGGGCTCGTACGCCACCGCACACATGCTGTACGGCGTCCTGGCCGCCCTCGGCTTCGCGGCGATCGCCGTGACAGTGGGCACACGCGTCTTCAGGAGGGCGGGTGCGTAACTAGGCTGACCGCATGGTCAACCTGACACGTATCTACACCCGCACCGGCGACACGGGCACCACCGCCCTCGGCGACATGAGCCGGACCGCCAAGACCGATCTGCGGATCTCCGCGTACGCCGACGCCAACGAGGCCAATGCGGTCATCGGCACGGCGATCGCCCTCGGGCAGCTCGGCGACGACGTCGTCAAGGTCCTCGTCCGCGTGCAGAACGACCTGTTCGACGTGGGCGCGGACCTGTCGACGCCGGTCGTCGAGGAGCCGAAGTACCCGCCGCTGCGGGTCGAACAGTCCTACGTCGACAAGCTGGAGGCGGACTGCGACCACTTCCTGGAGCAGACCGAGAAGCTCCGCAGCTTCATCCTGCCCGGCGGCACCCCGGGCGCCGCTCTGCTGCACCAGGCGTGCACGGTGGTCCGGCGCGCGGAGCGTTCCACGTGGGCGGCGCTGGAGGTGCACGGCGAGGTGATGAACGCGTTGACGGCGACGTACCTCAACCGGCTCTCGGACCTGCTCTTCATCCTCGCCCGGGTGGCGAACAAGGAGGTCGGCGACGTGCTGTGGGTGCCGGGCGGCGAGCGCTGACCGAGGACACCACCACCGCCCGCGGGGACCTCACCCCGCGGGCGGGCCCGGCACGTGCTTCGCGTCGCCCCGCGGATCCCGCTTCGGGAACAGCGTGTAGCCCGCCGCGATCACCAGGTTGATGCCGATCACGAAGACCATCGTCTGCTGCCACGACCGCAGCGACGCCGTGTCCCCGTCTCCCCCGACGTACCAGACCGCCGCCTGGAGCAGCGCCAGCGCCGTCACAGCGGCCACCGTCCACCGCCCGGCCACCCGCCACTCGTGCACGGCCCGCGCCATCCCGTACTTCGGCGGCTTCACCGGCGGCGGACCGCCCGCGAAACGGTGCGCGACCCGGGCGTCGACCCACCGGATCGTGGAATGCCCGAGTCCGGCCGTGAAACCGACGTACACCGCGGCCAGCCCGTGCTTCCAGTCCGGATCGGCGCCGTTCTTCAGGTCGACGGCCGTCACCGCCAGCAGGACGAGTTCCAGCAGCGGCTCGCACAGCAGCACGGCGGCGCCCAGTCGCGGCTTCTCGGCCACGTAGCGCAGCGCGAGCCCGGCGGCCAGCAGCACCCAGAAGGCGATCTCGCAGAGAACGATCAGTGTGACGATCACGGTCCGATTCCTTTCGCTCCCTTCCAGCCTCGTCGCCGCCGCGCCCCCGGTCATCGCCCCCGGTGACGAAAGACCACTGCATCCTTCGATGTACTGACGGATCACTCCCCGTGCGGACGTGCCGCCGCCGGCCGGACGTGTTGGATGGGTGGGTGTTCCCTCCGGCCCGCTCCCGCCACCTGGCCCGCCCCCACCGCAGCGACGTCCTCATCGCCGTCGTCGGACTGCTCGGTGGAGCGGTCCTGTCGCTGCTCGGTCTGCACATGCAGAACGGCCGCCTCCTCGACGCGCCCTGGCTCGCGCTCCTCCCGCTCGCCGTGATGTCCGGGGTGGAACTGCTGCGCAGAAGCGCACCCCGGACGGCGCTGGTCATCGGCACACTCGCCCTGGTCGCGGACCAGTTCACGCGCGGGAACCTGGCGACCGTGCTGATGTTCACCGACGTCATGTACGCGGCCGTGCTGTACGGGACCCCGGCGGCCGCACGCCGGATCCCGGTGACCACGTTCCTGATCACGGTCGGGGTCACGATCGGGTTCCTGGCCTGGTTCCGAGACGCCGAGGCCCTGCTCATCGGCATCGTCACGGGTCTGGTCTCCTTCGTGCCCGCGCTCACCGGGGTCAGTGTCCGCAACCACCGCGACGCCGCCGAGACCGCCCGGCTGCGCGCCGATCAGACCGCCCTGCTGGCCGAGATGGACCGCGTGCAGGCGGTGACCGCCGAACGCGCCCGGATGGCACGCGAACTGCACGACATGGTCGCCAACCACCTCTCCGCCATCGCCATCCACTCCACCGCCGCGCTCTCCATCGACGACCCGGCGACCTCCCGCGACGCCCTCGGAGTCATCCGCGAGAACAGCGTCGACGGTCTGGCCGAAATGCGCCGTCTGATCGGGCTGTTGCGCACCGGGGCCGCGGACCTGGAGCCGAGCAGCTCGCCGACGCTCGGCTCGCTGGACGCCCTCGTCGAGCATCACCGTACGAACGCCGCCTCCAGCGGGCTGACCTGCACCCTGGACGATGCCCGCACCGACCCCGGTCGGCTGCCGGCCCCGGTGGAGCTGGCCGCGTACCGCATCGTCCAGGAGTCCCTCACGAACGCGCTCAAGCACGCCGCCCCGGGACCGGTCACGGTGCGGCTGGGGCAGACGGGAGGGCTGCTGACGGTGGAGGTGGTCAGCACCCTCGGGGACCGGCCGGGGCCGCGCGCCCCGGGCTCGGGGGCCGGTCTGATCGGGATGCGGGAGCGAGTGGCGCTGCTCGGCGGGGAGTTCGAGGCGGGCACCGTGTCCACCGGGGACGGCGCGAAGATCTGGCAGGTCCGGGCACAACTGCCCGTGGCGGAAGGAAGCGTGAAGTCATGACGATCCGGGTTCTGGTCGCCGAGGACCAGTCGGCCGTACGGGCGGGGCTGGTGCTCATCCTGGGCAGCGCACCGGACATCGAGGTCGTCGGGGAGGCCGGTGACGGTGAGGAGGCCGTCCGGCTGGCCCGCGAACTGCGTCCGGACCTGGTGCTGATGGACATCCAGATGCCCCGGCTCGACGGGGTCTCCGCGACGAAGCAGGTGGTCGAGGAGCGGCTGGCGGACGTGCTGGTGCTGACGACGTTCGACCTGGACGAGTACGTGTTCGGTGCACTGCGGGCCGGGGCGTCGGGCTTTCTGCTGAAGGACACCGAGGCGCGCGGGCTGCTGGACGCGGTCCGTACGGTGGCGCGGGGCGAGGGGCTGATCGCCCCGTCGGTGACGCGCCGGCTGATCGCGGAGTTCGCAGGGACGGCACCCGCACGGCCGTCGGAAGGCCCCGACAGGACGGTCCTGGACGCGCTCACCCGGCGCGAGCGCGAGGTGCTCGGGTGTCTCGGGGAGGGGCTGTCGAACGCGGAGATCGCGGTGCGGCTGTCGATGGCCGAGGCGACGGTGAAGACGCACGTCAGCCGGTTGCTGGGGAAGCTGGAGCTGCGCAGCCGGGTCCAGGCGGCGGTGCTGGCACAGGAGTTGGGCGTCTGAGGTTTATCCACATCCAACCCCGATCTTTGGTCTGGACCTCTTGACGATTGGTCCAGACCTTCCTAATCTCACCGAGCACACTGCGGTGAGCCCGCCATGACAAGGCAGGCTCAGGGCGGCGCAGGGTTTGCAGTCCACGGACCACCCCCGTTTGTCCGGACCTCACCCGAGGAGCACCGTTGAGCACTGAGACCCCCCGCCGGACCCGATTCAGATTCGGGGCCGGAAAAGCCACCAGATCCCGAGCCGTCGCGGGCCTCACCGCACTGCTCCTTCCCCTCGCCGCGATGGTCGGCATGGCCTCCCCGGCCGAAGCAGCGACCTCGGCGACCGCCACGTACCTCAAGAAGTCCGACTGGGGCAGCGGCTTCGAGGGCCAGTGGACGGTGAAGAACACCGGCACCACCGCCCTCAGCTCCTGGACCATCGAGTGGGACTTCCCCTCCGGCACCGCCGCCGGTTCCGCCTGGGACGCCACCGTCACCAGCTCCGGCACCCACTGGACCGCCAAGAACCTCGGCTGGAACGGCACGGTCGCACCGGGCGCCAGCGTCTCCTTCGGCTTCAACGGCACCGGCGCCGGCTCCCCCACCGGCTGCAAGCTGAACGGCGCCTCCTGCGACGGCGGCAGCGTCCCCGGCGACAACGCCCCCTCGGCGCCGGGCACCCCCACCGCGAGCGCCGTCACCGACACCTCGGCGAAGCTGAGCTGGAGCGCGGCCACCGACGACAACGGCGTCAAGAACTACGACGTCCTGCGGGACGGCGCGGTCGTCGCCACGGTCACCGGCACCACGTACACCAACACCGGCCTCACCGCGGGTACCGACTACTCGTACACCGTGCGGGCCCGGGACACCGCCGACCAGACCGGCCCGGCCAGCGGCGCGGTCAAGGTGCACACCACCGGCGGCGGTGGCACCGACCCCGGCACCGGCTCCAAGGTCAACCTCGGCTACTTCGCCGAGTGGGGCGTCTACGGCCGGAACTACCACGTCAAGAACCTGGACACCTCCGGTTCCGCCGCGAAGATCACGCACATCAACTACGCCTTCGGCAACGTCCAGGGCGGCAAGTGCACCATCGGTGACTCCTACGCCGACTACGACAAGGCGTACACCGCCGACCAGTCCGTCGACGGCGTCGCCGACACCTGGGACCAGCCGCTGCGCGGCAGCTTCAACCAGCTGCGCAAGCTCAAGGCGAAGTACCCGCACATCAAGGTCCTGTGGTCCTTCGGCGGCTGGACCTGGTCCGGCGGCTTCGGCCAGGCCGCGCAGAACCCGGCCGCGTTCGCCCAGTCCTGCTACGACCTGGTCGAGGACCCCCGTTGGGCCGATGTCTTCGACGGCATCGACATCGACTGGGAGTACCCCAACGCCTGCGGTCTGACCTGTGACACCAGCGGCCCGGCCTCGCTGAAGGCGCTCACGTCCGCACTGCGCACCAAGTTCGGCAGCAGCAACCTGGTGACCGCGGCCATCACGGCCGACGGTTCGGAGGGCGGCAAGATCGACCTCGCGGACTACGCGGGCGCCGCGCAGTCGCTGAACTGGTACAACGTGATGACGTACGACTTCTTCGGCGCCTGGGACGCGAAGGGCCCGACCGCCCCGCACTCCCCGCTCACCTCGTACAGCGGCATCCCGAAGGCCGGCTTCACCGCCACCGAGGCCATCGCCAAGCTGAAGGCCCAGGGGGTCCCCGCCTCGAAGCTGCTGCTCGGCATCGGCTTCTACGGCCGCGGCTGGACCGGCGTCACCCAGGACGCACCCGGCGGCACCGCCACCGGCGCGGCCCCCGGCACGTACGAGGCAGGCATCGAGGACTACAAGGTCCTCAAGAACAGCTGCCCGTCCACCGGCACGATCGCCGGTACGGCGTACGCGCACTGCGGCACCAACTGGTGGAGCTACGACACCCCGGCCACCATCGCGTCCAAGATGACCTGGGCGAAGAACCAGGGCCTGGGAGGCGCGTTCTTCTGGGAGTTCAGCGGCGACACCAGCAACGGTGAGCTCGTGAGCGCGATGAACAGCGGTCTCAAGTAGTCCCCACCGCACCGCTCATCGCGTAACCCCCGAAAAGCACCGGGGAGACAGGTCCGCCCCCTGTCTCCCCGGTTTTCGTGTCTGTTGTACGCAGCCCGGTCTCAGGCCACGTTCACCCTCTGGCCGGGCGGTGCCGCCTCCAGCCAGGCGAGGAAACCGGTGAGGGCGTCCTCGCTCATCGCCAGCTCCAGGCGGGTCTCCCGGTGGAGACAGCCGAGCACGACGGCGTCGGAGAGCAGCGCGAGCTCCTCCTCGCCCTCGGGCAGCCGGCGGCTGACGACCTCGATCGAGGAGCGCTCCAGCACCCGGCGCGGGCGCGGGGAGTAGCTGAAGACCCGGAACCAGTCGACCTTGTCGCCGTGATAGCGGGCGACTCCGTACACCCAGCCCTTGCCCGAGAGATCGGGCTCCGCCGACACGTTCCATCGCAGGCTGCAGTCGAAGGTCCCGCCGGAGCGCTGAATCAGCCGCCGGCGCAGACCGAAGACGAAGAGCCCCACCAGGACCAGTGCGACGACGAGCCCGCCCACCCACAGCGCGAGGACCATCTCCACCGACCTCCTCGCGTCATCGAGTAAACGGATACCGCCCGAACTTCACCTGCACCTGCATCGCCTCAGCCGCGACACGGTCTGGAGAGGTCTCCAGCTCGGGCCGCGGCTGAGGGTAAAGCCGTTTCGCGGGGTGACTAGTGCACCGCCACCGCACGCAGTCGCACATCGGCGCGGCGCTCGGCAGCGCTGTCCGTGTCCGACTTCGCACGCTCGAACGCACGCTCCGCGCGCTCGACGTCGATCTCGTCGGCCAGCTCGGCAATCTCCGCCAGCAGCGAGAGCTTGTCGTCGGCGAACGAGATGAAACCGCCGTGCACAGCGGCGACGACAGTGCCGCCTTCGCTCGTACGGATCGTCACCGGGCCCGATTCCAGCACACCCAGAAGCGGCTGGTGACCGGGCATGACGCCGATGTCGCCGGACGTGGTACGTGCGACAACGAGGGTGGCCTCGCCGGACCAGACACTGCGGTCCGCGGCGACCAGCTCGACATGCAGCTCAGCAGCCAAGGGTGGCTCCTCGGGTCACCACCCGGCGGTCATGCCGGGTGTTGGGTCAATTCTACGGGGCGTGGTGAGGGGGGCGGGACACACCCACCCCCCTCGGTGAGCCGGAGGCTCAGGAGACGCCGAGCTCCTTGGCGTTGGCCTTCAGGTCCTCGATGCCACCGCACATGAAGAACGCCTGCTCGGGGAAGTGGTCGTACTCCCCGTCGCAGATCGCGTTGAACGCGGCGATCGACTCGTCGAGCGGAACGTCCGAACCGTCCAGGCCGGTGAACTGCTTGGCGGCGTGGGTGTTCTGCGACAGGAAGCGCTCGACGCGACGGGCACGGTGGACAACGAGCTTGTCCTCCTCGCCCAGCTCGTCGATACCGAGGATCGCGATGATGTCCTGGAGGTCCTTGTACTTCTGCAGGATCCCCTTGACGCGGCTGGCCGTGTCGTAGTGGTCCTGCGCGATGTAGCGCGGGTCCAGGATGCGGGACGTGGAGTCCAGCGGGTCCACGGCCGGGTAGATGCCCTTCTCGGAGATCGGACGGGAGAGAACCGTCGTCGCGTCGAGGTGGGCGAACGTGGTGGCCGGAGCCGGGTCGGTCAGGTCGTCCGCGGGGACGTAGATCGCCTGCATCGAGGTGATCGAGTGACCACGCGTCGAGGTGATGCGCTCCTGGAGCACACCCATCTCGTCGGCCAGGGTCGGCTGGTAACCCACTGCGGACGGCATGCGGCCGAGCAGCGTGGAGACCTCGGAACCGGCCTGCGTGAAGCGGAAGATGTTGTCGATGAAGAGCAGCACGTCCTGCTTCTGCACATCGCGGAAGTACTCCGCCATGGTCAGGGCGGACAGGGCCACGCGAAGACGCGTGCCCGGCGGCTCGTCCATCTGGCCGAAGACCAGTGCGGTCTTCTCCAGAACGCCCGAGTCCGTCATCTCGTCGATGAGGTCGTTGCCCTCACGGGTGCGCTCACCGACGCCGGCGAACACCGACACACCGTCGTGCAGCTTCGCCACACGCATGATCATTTCCTGGATGAGGACCGTCTTGCCGACGCCCGCACCACCGAACAGACCGATCTTGCCGCCCTTGACGTACGGGGTCAGCAGGTCGACGACCTTCAGGCCGGTCTCGAACATCTCGGTCTTCGACTCGAGCTGGTCGAAGGCCGGGGCCTTGCGGTGGATCGGCCAGCGCTCGGTGATCTGAGCTTCGGCCTCCGGCTCGTTCAGGATCTGACCGAGGGTGTTGAACACCTTGCCCTTGGTGATGTCACCGACCGGCACCATGATGCCCTTGCCGGTGTCGGTCACCGGGGCCTGGCGGACCAGACCGTCGGTGGGCTGCATCGAGATCGCGCGGACCACGCCGTCACCCAGGTGCTGGGCGACTTCGAGGGTCAGCGTCTTACGAGCGCCGGCCTCGGCCGGGTCGTCGACCTCGACGTGCAGGGCGTTGTAGATCTCCGGCATCGCGTCGACGGGGAACTCCACGTCGACGACCGGGCCGATGACCCGGGCGACGCGGCCCGTGGCAGCGGCCGTCTCAACTGTCGTCGTCATTACTTGTCACTCCCCGCGGACGCGTCGGCCAGCGCACCTGCACCGCCGACGATCTCGCTGATTTCCTGGGTGATTTCGGCCTGGCGGGCCGCGTTGGCAAGCCGGGAGAGGCTCTTGATCAGATCCCCGGCATTGTCGGTCGCCGACTTCATCGCGCGGCGGCGGGCGGCGTGCTCGGAAGCAGCAGCCTGCAGCAGTGCGTTGTAGATGCGGCTCTCGACGTAGCGCGGCAGAAGGGCGTCGAGGACGTCCTCCGCCGACGGCTCGAAGTCGAACAGCGGAAGGATCTCGTCCTTCGCACCGCTCTCCTCCGCGACCTGGTCGAGCGAGAGCGGCAGCATCCGGCCGTCGACCGCGTTCTGCGTCATCATCGACACGAACTCGGTGTAGACGATGTGCAGCTCGTCGACGCCGCCCTCGGCCGTGTCCTTCTGGATGGACTCGATCAGGGGCGCGGCGATCTTCTTGGCGTCCGCGTACTCCGGGCTGTCGGTGAAGCCGGTCCACGACTCCGCGACCTTGCGCTCGCGGAACCCGTAGTAGGCGACACCCTTACGGCCGACGATGTACGTGTCGACCTCCTTGCCCTCGGCCGCAAGCCGCTCCCGCAGCCTCTCCGCAGCCTTGATGGCGTTGGAGGAGTAGCCGCCGGCCAGACCGCGGTCGCTCGTGAGGAGCAGGACCGCGGCCCGCACCGGCGCCTCGGCCTCGGTGGTGAGCGGGTGCTTGGTGTTGGAGCCGGTCGCCACCGCGGTCACCGCGCGGGTGAGCTCGGTGGCGTACGGCATCGACGCCGTCACCTTGCGCTGCGCCTTGACGATGCGCGAGGCGGCGATCATCTCCATCGCCTTGGTGATCTTCTTGGTCGCGGTGACGGCTTGGATGCGGCGCTTGTAAACGCGAAGCTGAGCGCCCATCGATCAGCCCTCGCCCAGGAGCTTGCCGTCCGAGGTCTCGAACTGCTGCTTGAAGGCGGCGATCGCGTCGGCGATCGACTGCAGCGTGTCGTCGGACATCTTGCCGCCCTCGGCGATGCTGGTCAGGAGGTCCTTGCGCTCACGGCGCAGGAACTCCAGCAGCTCGCCCTCGAAGCGGCGGATGTCCTCGACCGGGACGTCGTCCATCTTGCCCGTGGTGCCGGCCCAGACGGAGACGACCTGCTCCTCCATCGGGAACGGCGCGTACTGTGCCTGCTTCAGCAGCTCGACCATGCGCTTACCGCGCTCGAGCGACGCCTTGGAGGCCGCGTCCAGGTCGGAACCGAAGGCGGCGAACGCCTCCAGCTCGCGGTACTGGGCGAGGTCCACGCGCAGTCGGCCGGAGACCTGCTTCATGGCCTTGTGCTGGGCGGAGCCACCGACTCGGGAGACCGAGATACCGACGTTGAGCGCCGGACGCTGACCCGCGTTGAACAGGTCGGACTCCAGGAAGCACTGGCCGTCGGTGATGGAGATGACGTTGGTCGGGATGAACGCCGACACGTCGTTCGCCTTGGTCTCGACGATCGGGAGGCCCGTCATCGAACCGGCACCCATCGCGTCGGAAAGCTTGGCGCAACGCTCCAGCAGACGCGAGTGCAGGTAGAAGACGTCGCCCGGGTAGGCCTCACGGCCCGGCGGACGGCGCAGCAGAAGCGACACGGCGCGGTAGGCGTCGGCCTGCTTCGAGAGGTCGTCGAAGATGATCAGAACGTGCTTGCCGTCGTACATCCAGTGCTGGCCGATGGCCGAGCCGGTGTACGGCGCCAGGTACTTGAAGCCGGCCGGGTCGGACGCCGGGGCGGCGACGATGGTCGTGTACTCGAGCGCGCCGGCCTCTTCCAGGGCACCTCGCACGGAGGCGATGGTGGAGCCCTTCTGACCGATGGCGACGTAGATGCAGCGCACCTGCTTGTTCACGTCGCCCGAGCGCCAGTTGTCGCGCTGGTTGATGATCGTGTCGACGGCCAGCGCGGTCTTGCCCGTCTGACGGTCGCCGATGATCAGCTGACGCTGGCCGCGGCCGATCGGCACCATGGCGTCGACGGCCTTGTAGCCGGTCTGCATCGGCTCGTGCACCGACTTGCGGACCATGACGCCAGGGGCCTGCAGCTCGAGGGCGCGACGGCCTTCGGTCGCGATCTCGCCGAGACCGTCGATCGGGTTGCCGAGCGGGTCGACGACGCGGCCGAGGTAACCCTCGCCGACGCCGACGGAGAGCACCTCACCGGTGCGCTGCACCGGCTGGCCCTCCTCGATTCCGCTGAACTCGCCGAGGACGATCGCACCGATCTCGCGCTCTTCGAGGTTGAGGGCGAGACCGAGGGTTCCGTCCTCGAACTTCAGCAGTTCGTTCGCCATGGCGGAGGGCAGGCCCTCCACCTTCGCGATGCCGTCGCCGGCAACGCTGACCGTTCCGACCTCCTCGCGCGAGGCCGCGTCCGGCTGGTACGACTGGACAAAGTTCTCCAGTGCGTCCCGGATCTCCTCCGGCCGGATCGTGAGCTCCGCCATCTGGGTTCCCTGCTCTCCTTGTTGGGCCCGAAGTTTCTTAAGGGGGTCTGGGGGCCGACCCCCAGGAATCTTCTGCAATTTCTGCACGGCCCAACCGGGCCGCTGGTCTTGCTCTGTTCTGTTTGGTACGGCGCGCAGGGTCAGCCGGCCATGCGACGGGTTGCCTCGTCGAGGCGCTCCGCGATGGTGCCGTTGATGACCTCGTCGCCGACCCGCACCGCGATCCCGCCGAGGACCTCGGGGTCCACGTCGAGGCTCAGGTGCATCTGCCGGCCGTAGATCTTCGCCAGAGCGGCGCCGAGACGCTGCTTCTGCCGGTCACTGAGCGGCACGGCCGAGGTGACGACCGCCACCACGCGGTCCCGGCGGTCCGCGGCGAGCTTGGAAAGGGACTCGAGTCCCGCTTCCAGGCTACGTCCCCGGGGCTGGGTGACAAGCCGCACGACGATGCGCTCGGTGGTGGGCCGCGCCTTTCCGCCGAGCAGGCTGCGCAGCAGCTCGCCCTTGGCGGCGGGGGTCGCGGTCCGGCTGGTGAGCGCGGAGCGCAGCCCGGTGTCCGAGGCCACGATCCGGCCGAACCGGAACAGCTCGTCCTCGACGTCGTCGAGGTCTCCGCTGCGCTGGGCGGCGGTGAGGTCGGCGATGTTCGCCAGTTCCTCGACCGAGTCGACCAGGTCACGCGACTGCGACCAGCGCGAGCGGACCATGCCGGAGACCAGGTCGACGGCTTCGCCGCCCACCTGACCGCTCAGCAGCCGTCCGGCCAGCTCGGCCCTGGCCTCGCCGGCCTGCGCCGGGTCGGTCAGGACCCGGCGCAGCGACACCTCGCGGTGCAGCAGCGCCGTGACGCCGGCCAGGTCCTCGGCGAGCTTCGCCGCGTCGACCGACGTGTTGTCGGTCAGTGCGTCGAGGCGCTCGCGTGCGGCAGCCAGTGCCTCGCGGCTCGCGCTGTTCATCGGACTGCCTCGGCCTTCGCCTCGAGCTCGTCGAGGAACCGGTCGACGGTGCCGCTCTGCCGGGCGTGGTCCTCGAGGGACTCGCCGACGAGCTTGCCGGCCAGGTCGGTGGCGAGCTTGCCCACGTCCTGGCGCAGCGCCGAAGCAGCGGCCTTGCGGTCTGCCTCGATCTGGGCGTGGCCGGCAGCGACGATCTCCTCGCGCTGCCGCTGGCCTTCCGCCCGCATTTCCTGCAGGATCACGGCGCCCTGCTCCTGCGCCTCCTGGCGCAGACGAGCGGCTTCGTGGCGGGCCTCGGCGAGCTGAGCCTTGTACTGCTCAAGAACGCTCTGGGCCTCGGTCTGGGCCGCATCGGCCTTTTCGATACCGCCTTCGATGGCCTCGCGACGCTCTTCCAGAACCTGGTTGATGTTCGGGAGGAGCTTCTTGGCGAGGAAGCCGAAGACGATGACGAAAGCGATGAGGCCAATGACGAGCTCAGGGATCGGCGGGATGAGCGGGTTTTCCGCTTCCTCCGCCGCGAGCTGAACCAGGGGGTTCACGTCAGTGCCTTCCGTCGAATGGGCTGTTCGCGACCGGTCAGGAGGTCGGGTAGACGAACGGCATGACCAGACCGATCAGGGCGAGCGCCTCACAGAAGGCGAAGCCGAGAATCTGGTTGGCGCGGATGAGACCGGCAGCCTCGGGCTGACGGGCGAGCGCCTGGGTACCGTTACCGAAGATGATGCCGATGCCGACGCCGGGGCCGATCGCGGCGAGGCCGTAACCGATCGAGCCGAGGTTGCCCTTGATTTCGACGCCGGCGGCGAGGGTCTGGAGAGCGGACATGCCGGTTCTTCCTTCTCTTTCAATGTCCGGTGGGGGTTGGCCACCGGGTGCTTCAGGAGGTGGGTGCTCAGTGGCCCTTGGCGAGAGCGCCCTGGATGTAGCTGCAGGCCAGCAGCACGAACACATAGGCCTGGACAGCCTGGATGAAGAGCTCGAAGGCGGTCATCACGATGACCATCACGAACGACACACCTGCGTAGGCGATGCCGATGCCGTTGAGCAGGTACCAGCTGGCGATCGTGAAGAGCAGCAGGAGCGTGTGGCCCGCGAACATGTTCGCGAACAGTCGCACTGCGTGCGTGAACGGCCGGACCAGCAGGTTCGAGAAGAACTCGATGGTCATGGAGAGCGGCAGGACCCCGCCGAGGCTCTTGTCGTAGCCCGTGAAGTTCTTGAACGCTCCGACGAAGCCGTGCTTCTTGAAGGTCAGGACGACCCACAGGATGTAGACGATCCCGGCGAGAGCCGCCGGATACGAGATGATCGCCGTCACGGGGAACTGGGCAACCGGGATGATGGACCAGAGGTTCATCATCCAGATGACGAAGAACAGGGAGACCATCAGCGGGACGTACTTCTCGCCGTCCTTCTTGCCGATCGTCTCGTAGACGATGCCGCGGCGGACGAAGTCGTATCCGGCCTCGGCAACCATCTGAAGCTTGCCGGGCACCAACTTCGGCTTACGGAAGGCGGCCCAGAAGAAGCCAACGATGATGACCGAGCCGAGCAGGGCCAGCAGCATCGTCTTGTTGAAGTACAAGTTGCTGTCCGCGTCGCCCCAGAGGGGTTCGAACAGGAACGAGTGCAGGCCGGGTGCCGGGAAACCACAACCGTCGAAGATGTGGCAATCGGTCTCGAAGGCGAGCACCTGTGTCGGGTCAGCACTCACCGCGGGCTCCTTCAGCGTGGCGCATAGGTACGGCAACCTCGTTGTGTCGGCGCGGCGCGCAGCCGCGGTTCGGCACTGGACTGGTGTTTCGGATGTGTGAGCGGCAGTCAGGCATTTGAGCCTCGCGATCGAGCAGGCGTCAGCTCACATGCCCGCGCCCGCAGTGCCGCAGTTGGAACCGGACGATAGCAGGGTCGCGAACCTGCATTTATTCCGCCCCTACCCTTCACGCTCCGGACCCCGGCTTCTTGGGCTTTTCGTCCTTGTCGGACTCGGGTTCCACGTAAAGGATCTTGGCCTTCATGTGCGCACGCGCCTGTGCGCCGATCCACACGAGTGTCGTCACGACCAGAGTGATCGCGAAGGCCTTCGGGTTGAACAGCGAGGTGTTCTTGAATACGGCGACGAAGATGAACAACAGCAGGAGTTGCGCCGTGTACAGCGCAAGCCCCATCGCCTGGAAGAGGTGAGGCATGGACCGGGCGGTCCGTTGCAGGACCATCAGTCCGATCCCCATGAAGAGGATGACCACGATCGTCGCAACGATCGCGCCCAGGGCTCCCTTGCCACCGGCGACGCCAGCACTGATCGCGGCGGCGACTGCGCCGGCGACAGCGGTGGGTACGGCGGCCTGGAGGAGAGTCCGGACGTCGTTGGACGGCATGGCGGCAGCTCCGCTTGCTGGGGGTGGGCAGTGTGTCGTCATGGACGAGCGTAGGCCCGGTCCGAGTCGAAGCCTCGGGGCCAAGGGACCGTGCTACTCAGGTCCTTCGGCTCTGTCACCGGGTTCGTGAACGGTATCACAAACTATTTGATGAGGTCTTTACCTAGAAAGTGTGCTTGCTGTCACACGCGAGGGCTAATCGGCACGTGTGAGCAAGGCAACTCAACAACTTGTCTGGTATTGCACCCTGATGACCCAAATCACCGGCGCGTTGAATCAGCCTTGCGCCGGTCCGCGAATCGCGAACGGGGGCCGATCGCGGTCGCTCCGTTGACGCCGGACACCCCGGCGGCGATCGGGGCCTGCGGCGCGGGCTCGCGCCCATCCTGCCCCATCTGGTCACCCAGGGGCCCTTGTTGACTGCCCGGATCCTGCGACGGATCCGTCCCGGGCTCCGCCTCGTGGCGGCGCCGCCGGCGATAGCGCGGCGGTACGACGCGTTCCGCCCAGCGCGGGGCGCGCGGCGTGAACCGGGGCATCAGCAGCAGGATCAGACCGAGCGCGCTCAGGCCCACGATCACCAGGACGATCCACATGGAGGCCGAGTGCACCGAGTACCCCACCGCGCCGAAGGCGATCAGCGCCGACCAGAAATACATGATCAGCACCGACCGGCTGTGCGAATGGCCGATCTCCAGCAGTCGGTGGTGCAGGTGCCCCCGGTCCGCCGCGAACGGTGACTGCCCGTTCCAGGTGCGCCGCACGATTGCCAGCACCAGATCGGCAGCCGGGATCGCGATGATGGTGAGCGGCAACAGCAGCGGAATGAAGACGGGCAACATCGCATGGGTCGCCTGGCGCTCACTGCCCTCGAAGATCTTCATCGTGTCCGGGTCCACCTGCCCGGTCACGGAGATCGCGCCGGCCGCCAGGACGAGGCCGATGAGCATCGAGCCGGAGTCCCCCATGAAGATCCGGGCCGGATGCATGTTGTGCGGCAGGAACCCGAGGCACATACCCATCAGGATCGCCGTGAAGAGCGTCGCGGGGGCCGCCGCCTCGATCATGTGCCCGTACCAGAGGCGGTACGTGTAGAGGAAGAAGGCCGCGGAGGCGATGAGGACCATGCCTGCCGCCAGGCCGTCCAAACCGTCGACGAAGTTGACCGCGTTGATCGTGACGACGACCAGGGCGACCGTGAGCAGCGTGCCCTGCCACGGGGTGAGGGCGACCGTGCCGACGCCCGGGATCGGCAGCCACAGGATCGTCAGGCCCTGGAGCACCATGACGGCCGCGGCGATCATCTGTCCGCCCAGCTTGATCAGGGCGTCGATCTCGAACTTGTCGTCCAGGACGCCGATCAGCCAGATCAGGGCCGCCCCGGAGAGCAGCGCCCGCGGTTCGTTGGAGAGCTCGAAGACGCCGTCCAGGTTGGACAGGTGGTCGGCGACGATCAGCCCGGCGCACAGCCCGCCGAACATGGCGATGCCGCCGAGCCTCGGTGTCGGTTCGCGGTGGACGTCGCGCGCACGGATCGCGGGCATCGCCCCGACCGCGATGGCGAACTTACGCACCGGGCCGGTGAGCAGATACGTCACCGCGGCCGTGACACAGAGCGTCAGCAAGTAATCACGCACGGGCTGCCCCATAAATGTCGCCGGCCATCTCAGCCCACACTTTAACTACGTCGGCCTCATGGTTGAGGACACGGAGGTCCTCGCGATGGTTGCACAGGCAGTCACCATTGCGGATATGTGGGCTATTTCACCCAGGGTAGGGCGGGTGAGCCGCCGCCATCTCCCGCACCTCCGCGAGAACGTCACCCTCCCCGCGCACCGCGGACCCGAACAGCACCGCGAGGCGGGCCATGTCGGACTCGTCCATGCCCTGGGTGGTGACGGCCGCGGTACCGAGCCTGATGCCCCGGGCGTCACCGTAAGGAAGCGCGCAGGTGTCCAGCACCAGACCTGCGGCGGCCAGCCGGGCGCGCGCGGTGGGCCCGTCGACGCCGAGGGGGGCCGGGTCCGCGACGATCAGGTGGGTGTCCGTGCCGCCGGTGGTGATGTCGAATCCCTCGGCCTCCAGGCCGGCGGCCAGCACGCGGGCGTGGGCCACCACATGGTGGGCGTACGCGGCGAAGGCCGGGGCGGCCGCCTCACCGAACGCGACGGCCTTCGCCGCCACCGTGTGCATCTGGGCGCCGCCCTGCGTGAAGGGGAAGACGGCCCGGTCGATCCGCTCCGCCAGTTCCGCGCTGCACAGGATCATGCCTCCGCGCGGCCCGCGCAGCACCTTGTGCGTAGTCGCGCAGACCACGTCCGCGCACGGCACGGGGCTGGGCGCCGCTCCCCCGGCGATCAGGCCCATCGGGTGCGCGGAGTCGGCGATGAGGTAGGCGCCCACCTCGTCGCAGATCTCCCGGAACAGCTCGTGGTCCGGATGACGCGGGTAGGAGATCGAGCCGCTGACGATCGCCTTGGGCCGGTGCGTGCGGGCCAGGGTGCGGACCTGGTCGTAGTCGATCAGCCCGCTCTCGGAGTCCACCCCGTAGCCGATGAACTCGAACCAGCGGCCGGAGAAGTTGGCGGGCGAGCCGTGCGTGAGGTGCCCGCCGTACGGGAGTCCCATCGCGAGCACCGTGTCGCCGGGCCGCAGCAGCGCCGCGTAGGCCGCGAGGACGGCCGAGGACCCGGAGTGGGGCTGCACGTTGGCGTGCTCGGCGCCGAAGAGCGAGGTGGCGCGGCGGATCGCGATGCGTTCGGCCGCGTCCGCCTGCTCGCAGCCGCCGTGGTGGCGGGCGCCGGGGTATCCCTCGGCGTACTTGTTGGCGAGCGGGGAGCCGAGGGCGGCCAGGACCGCGGGCGAGGTGAAGTTCTCCGCCGCGGTCAGCTGCAGGGTGCCGGACTGGCGGTGGAGCTCCCCGACCAGGACGTCGGCGATCTCCGGATCCTCCCGGAGCAGGGCGCCGAAGTCCTGCGGCAGCGCGGCGACGGCGGAGGGTGCGGCAGCGGTGGTGACCGGCATCGAGGGCTCCGGGCCTGGGGAGAAGGGGACGCCTGGGGAGGGGGCGTCAGCTCCAATGTAGGCCCGTGGTGGGTCTGCGGCGCGCTGTCACGGGCCGTGGTGCACCCGTCCGGACCCAGGGAGTCCGGCACTCGCCGTACGGCCGTCAGCGGGCCCGGACGGCCCTCGGGCGCTGTCCGTTCAGCGCGGCGCCGACACGCCCGTCAGCGCGGTGACGACCGGGTCCAGCGCCTGGTTGATCTCGTCCCCGATGGACCGGAAGAACGTGATGGGGGCGCCGTACGGGTCGTAGACCTCATCGGCCTCGACGGTCGGGGCCAGCAGCCAGCCGCGCAGCGCGGCGGCCGCGCGGACCAGGGCGCGGGCGCGCTCGACGACGCCCTCGTCGCTCGCGTCGGGCAGCGTGGCGGGGTCTATCGCCCGGACCAGCCGGGTGAATTCCTTGAGCGTGAAGGTGCGCAGTCCGGCCGAGTGACCCATCGAGATCACCTGGGCCCGGTGGTCGCGGGTGGCGGTGAGCACCAGGTCGGCGCGGATCACGTGCTCGTCGAGCAGTTCGCGGCCGACGAATCCGGTGGCGTCGGCGCCGAAGTCGGCGAGGACCACCTCGGCGTTGGCCTCCATCGGGGCGCCCTCGTGCCCCCAGGTGCCCGCGCTCTCCACGATCAGCCCGCCCAGGAGCGGGTCGCCCAGGCGGTCCACGAGGGCATGCCGCGTCAGCCGCTCGGTGATCGGTGAGCGGCAGACGTTGCCGGTGCTGACGTGGAGGATGCGGAAGGTATCGGTCTGACCCGCTATGCCACGCCCCTCAGGGGCGGTCAATTGGCCACCTCAAGGTCGGGTACCACCTTGCGCAGCTCCTCCGCGGAGAGCGCACCGGCGCGCAGCAGGACCGGCACCTTGCCGGTGACGTCGACGATCGAGGACGGAACGATGCCCGGGGTCGGGCCGCCGTCCAGGTAAACGGACACGGAGTCGCCGAGCATCTCCTGGGCGGCGTCGCAGTCCTCGGGCGACGGGTGTCCGGTGAGGTTGGCGCTGGAGACGGCCATCGGGCCGACCTCCGTGAGCAGCTCGATGGCGACCGGGTGCAGCGGCATCCGGATGGCGACGGTGCCGCGGGTGTCACCGAGGTCCCACTGGAGCGACGGCTGGTGCTTGGCGACGAGCGTGAGTGCGCCCGGCCAGAAGGCGTCCACCAGTTCCCAGGCCTGCTCCGAGAAGTCGGTCACCAGGCCGTGCAGGGTGTTCGGCGAGCCGATGAGGACGGGGGTCGGCATGTTGCGGCCGCGGCCCTTGGCCGCCAGGAGGTCGACGACGCCCTCGGAACTGAAGGCGTCCGCACCGATCCCGTACACGGTGTCGGTGGGCAGCACGACCAGTTCGCCGCGGCGGACGGCGGACGCGGCCTCGCGCAGACCCGTCGTACGGTCCGTTGCGTCGTTGCAGTCGTATCGCCGTGCCATCAGCCGGCCTCCTCAAGCATGTACGGGTACGGGTAGGGCTGGAACGGGTGGTGGCCGCCGGTCACGGCATGGCCTTGCGGGCCGTGGCGAACCGGGGACGCCTGTTCAGGTCGGGGTGGTCGGCCGCGTCGGCCCAGCCACGCTCCTCGGTGAAGATCCACGGCACCTGGCCGCCCTGGGTGTCGGCGTGCTCGATGACGACGAGGCCACCGGGGCGCAGCAGGCGGTGGGCGGTGCGCTCGATGCCGCGGATGGTGTCGAGGCCGTCCTCGCCCGAGAAGAGGGCCATCTCGGGGTCGTGGTCGCGGGCCTCGGGGGCCACGTACTCCCATTCGGTGAGCGGGATGTACGGCGGGTTGGAGATGACCAGGTCGACCTGGCCGTCGAGCTCGGGAAGGGCCGTCAGGGCGTCGCCGCGGTGCACGGTGACCCTGGACTCCTCGGCGTTCTTCCTGGTCCATTTGAGGGCGTCCTCGGACAGCTCCACGGCGTGCACGCGCGAGCGCGGCACCTCCTGGGCCATGGCGAGGGCGATGGCGCCCGATCCCGTACAGAGGTCGACGATCAGCGGCTCGACGACGTCCATCGCGCGAACCGCGTCTATCGCCCAGCCGACGACCGATTCGGTCTCCGGGCGGGGCACGAAGACTCCGGGTCCCACCTGGAGTTCCAGGTAGCGGAAGAAGGCGCGGCCGGTGATGTGCTGGAGCGGTTCGCGGGCCTCGCGCCGGGCGATGGTCTCCCAGTAGCGGGCGTCGAAGTCGGTGTCCGGCACGTTGTGCAGCTCGCCCCGCTTGACGCCGTGTACGAACGCGGCGAGTTCCTCCGCGTCGAATCGCGGTGAAGGGACACCGGCGTCGGCCAGCCGCTGGGTGGCCTGGGCCACCTCGGCGAGCAGCAGGTTCATCGCGGTTCTCCGTACGGGTTCACGAGCGGGGCGGGCGGCGGGACAGGACTTACGCGGCGGCGAGCTTGGCTGCGGAGTCGGCGTCGACACAGGCCTGGATGACTGCGTCCAGTTCCCCGTCGAGCACCTGGTCCAAGTTGTACGCCTTGAAGCCGACGCGGTGGTCCGAGATCCGGTTTTCCGGGAAGTTGTACGTGCGGATCTTCTCGGACCGGTCGACCGTTCGCACCTGGCTGCGGCGTACGTCGGACGCTTCCTGCTCGGCGGCTTCCTGGGCCGCGGCGAGAAGCCTCGACCGCAGGATACGCATGGCCTGCTCCTTGTTCTGGAGCTGGCTCTTCTCGTTCTGGCAGGAGGCGACGACGCCGGTGGGCAGGTGCGTGATGCGGACCGCGGAGTCGGTGGTGTTGACGGACTGGCCGCCGGGGCCGGAGGAGCGGTACACGTCGATACGGAGATCGTTGGCGTGGATCTCGACGTCGACCTCCTCGGCCTCGGGCGTGACGAGCACACCGGCGGCGGAGGTGTGGATGCGGCCCTGGGACTCGGTGGAGGGCACGCGCTGCACACGGTGCACGCCGCCCTCGTACTTCATCCGGGCCCAGACGCCCTGGCCGGGCTCGGTGGCCCCGTTGCCGCCCTTGGTCTTCACGGCGACCTGGACGTCCTTGTAGCCGCCGAGCTCGGACTCGGTCGAGTCGATGATCTCGGTCTTCCAGCCGACGCGCTCGGCGTACCGCAGGTACATGCGCAGCAGATCGCCGGCGAACAGGGCGGACTCGTCGCCGCCCGCACCCGCCTTGATCTCCAGGAGCACGTCCTTGTCGTCACTGGGGTCACGGGGTACGAGCAGCAGGCGGAGCTTCTCGGTGAGCTCCTCGCGCGCCTTCTCCAGTTCCTTGACCTCGGCGGCGAAGTCGGGGTCGTCGGCGGCGAACTCGCGGGCGGTCTCGATGTCGTCGCCGGTCTGCTTCCAGGAGCGGTACGTGGCGACGATCGGAGTCAGCTCGGCGTAGCGCTTGTTGAGCTTGCGCGCGTTGGCCTGGTCCGCGTGGACCGACGGGTCCGCGAGCTTCGTCTCGAGATCGGACTGTTCGCCGATCAGTTCCTCGACCGCCTCGAACATCTTCGGGCTCCTGGTTTCTTCGCTCATCGTGCCTGCCGGCCGGCGGATGCCTGCCGGGCGGGATACGGGAATGCCGTGTCCCGGCCGGAAAAAAACGCCGGCCTCGGCGCCCCCGGGAAGAGGGCGCCAAGGACCGGCGCAGTCGGCTCGCTACTTGCTGGCGGAGCCGGCGGCCTTGCCGAAGCGGGCCTCGAAGCGGGCCACGCGGCCACCGGTGTCGAGGATCTTCTGCTTGCCCGTGTAGAACGGGTGGCACTCGGAGCAGACGTCGGCACGGATGGCGCCGTTGTCCAGGGTGGACCGGGTGGTGAACGACGCGCCACAGGTGCAGCTGACCTGCGTCTCGACGTACTGGGGGTGAATGTCGCGCTTCAAGGGTTTCTCCTAGGTTCGGGAGGGCGCCGGGTCGTACGCGCGGATTGCGCGTCCGTGAACCGGGGCCGACGTACCAGTCTGCCAGGACTGGCCGTATCTCCCAAAACGGGGGTCGGCCGCCCGCTATTCCCGGGGGAGGCCGATACCGCGGGATCCGACCGGCTCCCCGCGTGATCCGCCCGGCGTCACTGCACGATCTGCCCGGCGTCGCCCTTGTCGCCCGCCGACTCCTCGGTGGCGGAGGCGGGGATCGGCTGATCGTTGCGGAGCGCGGCCCACACCTGCTTCCCGGCTTCCTCGAGCGGTACGACGCGGTTCGGGTCGGCCGGGTCGTACTCGACGGGCAGGGTCACCATGTGGACGTCGTCCGCGCCGAGCCCCTTGAGGCCGCTCGCGAAGCTCGCGAGTTCGGTGACCGAGCCGAGGTCGGAGTCGGTGGTGATGGCCTTGGTCGCGGTGTCCGCGATGCCGTACAGCTTGGTGCCGTCGAGGATGCCCACGCTCTTGGCCTGTTCCATCAGCGCCTTGATGAAGGCCTGCTGGAGCTGGATGCGGCCGAGGTCGCTGCCGTCGCCGACGCTCTTGCGGGTGCGGACGAGGCCGAGTGACTGCTCGCCGTTCAGGGTGTGGGTGCCGGGTTCGAGGTTCAGGTGGCTCTTGGAGTCGTTGATCGCCTGCTTGGTGGTGATCTCGACGCCGCCGAGCTTGTCGACGAGCTTCTTGAAGCCGGTGAAGTCGACCTCGATGTAGTGGTCCATGCGGATCCCGGACATCGATTCGACGGTCTTGACCGCGCAGGCCGGCCCGCCGACCTCGTACGCCGTGTTGAACATCGCGCGCTCCTGCCCCGCGACGGGCTGTCCGCTCGCGTCGCCCGTGCACTCGGGCCGGGTGACGAGGGTGTCGCGCGGGATGGAGACGACGCTCGCCGTCTTGTGGCCCTTGTTGACGTGCACGACCATCGCGGTGTCCGAACGGGCTCCGCCCTGGTCCTCGCCGTACTCCGCGTTCGCGCCGGAACGGGAGTCGGAGCCGAGCACGAGGATGTCCTCGGAGCCGTTGTCGACGTTGTCGGGGCGGTCCTTGCCGAGGGCGTTGTTGATGTCGACGGCCTTGAGATTGCCGTTGAGGTGGAAGTAGGCGTACCCGAGCCCCGATCCGCCGACGACGACGAGGCCGGCCAGGCTCCACGCGGCTATGACGGTCACCCTGCGGCGGCGGGACGCCTTCCGCCGGCGCTTGCCGGTGGCCCGTATTCGGCTCGTGCTCCCGCTCTGCTCGCTCATCCGTCTCCTCGTGTCCTCGGGCTGCTCCCGGCTACCCCCTGCAGTGGCGTGCGGGTCCGTATGCCGCTTTGTCGCCCTTGGCTTCGCCCGTGTTGTCGCTCTTGGTTACGACGCGGCGGCGACAAGAAGGGTTGCACAGCGCCCTGTGGGCTCCCGGTAAGGCCGGGGCCGGTCCACGGGGTGCGGGAACAGCCGGTGACCCGACGCTCACCTGCGGTTTCTTGCCTGTTGCAGGCAACTGGTCATCGTTGCGCGGCCCACCGGCCGTGTGGCGAAGGTCTCGGGGCGGCGGCGGGCACAGAGTGGCCGGGCGACGGCACGGGGCCGCGACGACGGCACAGGGCCGCCCCCGGCACCGAAGTGCCGGGGGCGGCCCTGTGTACTGCTGCCGGACGGGCTCTGCGAACTAGTCGTTGTTGCCCGGGGCCGGCGTCGTCTTCTGGATCTGGAGCAGGAACTCCGCGTTGGACTGGGTCTTCTTCATCCTGTCCAGGAGGAGCTCGATCGCCTGCTGCTGGTCCAGTGCGTGGAGCACCCGGCGCAGCTTCCAGGTGATCGCCAACTCGTCGCTGCCGAGCAGGATTTCTTCCTTACGGGTACTGGACGCGTCGACGTCCACCGCGGGGAAGATGCGCTTGTCGGAGAGCTTGCGGTCGAGCTTGAGCTCCATGTTGCCGGTGCCCTTGAACTCCTCGAAGATCACCTCGTCCATGCGCGAGCCGGTCTCGACGAGCGCGGTGGCCAGGATGGTCAGCGAGCCGCCGTCCTCGATGTTGCGCGCCGCACCGAAGAAGCGCTTCGGCGGGTAGAGCGCGGTCGAGTCGACACCACCGGACAGGATGCGGCCGGAGGCCGGGGCGGCGAGGTTGTACGCGCGTCCCAGACGGGTGATCGAGTCCAGCAGGACGACGACGTCGTGACCAAGCTCGACGAGACGCTTGGCGCGCTCGATGGCCAGCTCGGCGACGGTCGTGTGGTCCTCGGCGGGACGGTCGAAGGTCGAGGAGATGACCTCGCCCTTCACCGACCGCTGCATGTCGGTGACCTCTTCCGGACGCTCGTCGACCAGGACGACCATCAGGTGGCACTCGGGGCTGTTGACCGTGATCGCGTTGGCGATCGCCTGGAGGATCATGGTCTTACCGGTCTTCGGCGGGGCCACGATCAGGCCTCGCTGGCCCTTGCCGATGGGGGCGACCAGGTCGATGATCCGCGTCGTCAGGACGTTGGAGTCGGTCTCCAGGCGGAGCCGGTCCTGCGGGTAGAGCGGCGTCAGCTTCTGGAACTCCGGGCGGCCGCGGCCGGTTTCGGGCGCCATGCCGTTGACCGAGTCGAGGCGGACCAGCGCGTTGAACTTCTCGCGGCGCTCGCCGTCCTTGGGCTGGCGCACGGCACCGGTGACGTGGTCACCCTTGCGCAGACCGTTCTTGCGGACCTGGGCGAGCGAGACGTACACGTCGTTCGGGCCCGGCAGGTAGCCGGAGGTCCGGATGAACGCGTAGTTGTCGAGGATGTCCAGGATGCCCGCGACGGGGATCAGGACGTCGTCGTCGGTGACCGGCGGTGCGTCGCTCGCGAAGTCGTCGCGGCCACGACGGCCGCGGCGGTCGCGGTAGCGGCCCCGGCGGCCGCGACGGCCGCCCTCGTCGTCGAAGTCGTCCTGCGGTCCGCCGCCCTGCTGGCCCTGGCTCTGTCCCTGGCCGCCCTGGCCGCCGCCCTGACCGCCCTGGCCGCCTTGGCCGCCCTGGCGCTGACGCTGGCCGCCCTGGCCACCGCCCTGCTCGTCGCCCTTGCCGCGACGGTCGCGCTGACGCTCACGGCGCTCGCCGCGTTCGCCCCGCTCACCGCGCTGGCCGCGGTCCTGGCGGTCGCCGCGACGGCCCTCGGCGTTGTCCGCGGCGGCTTCGGCCTTGGACTCGGAACGGTCCTCGGCAGGAGCCTCGTGCTTCGGCTCGTCCTGCGTGCGGTCCTTGGCCTGCGCCTTGGTGTCCGGCTTGCTGTCCGGGCTGCCCGCCTGCGCGGTCGCACGGCGCCGACGACGCTCGCCCGTGGGCTGGTCGTCGCTGGCCGGCTGGCCGGGGATGTCGATCTGCTGCTGGGCCGTGGCCTTCTCGGCGGGCGCGGCGGCAGGGGCCTCGGCCCCGGCGCCGGTGCGCGCCTTGGAGGTGGCCCGGCGCTTCGGCTTGGTCTCCGCCTCTTCGGCGGGGGCCGCGGCGGCCTTGGCCTTGGACGCGGAGGAGCCGCCGGCCTGGGTCTCCTTGATGACCTCGATCAGCTGGCTCTTGCGCATCCGCGCAGTGCCCTTGATACCGAGGCCGGACGCGACCTGCTGCAGCTCGGCCAGGACCATGCCGTCAAGGCCGGTGCCGGAGCGGCGGCGCCGTGCGGTGGTGCCAGTGGCAGCACCTTCGGCAGGCGCGGCGCTGTCGACGTTCTTGTCGGCAGTCACGCCCATCAGATCGGTGGTGTCGCTCACGAAGGGTCCTTCCCTGGAGCGGACGTCGGCCTTCTGGCTCGGCGACCGGTTGTGCTGTCCGACTGCGGTCTTCGGTGCGGACCGTGCCGGGGCGGTGGTCCGCCGGATAGGTACGGCGGAGAGATGAACGTGTGCATGGGGCCCGGCGCGAGCATCCCCCTGCTCGGCCCACTCCTGGACAAGCGAGGGGTGTCGTGCCGGTTCCGGAGCGTGCTCGAAACTGCTCAGGCAGGCTGCTCAGGCAGTTGGGGAGGCTCCCGGAAGAAAGGTGGTCCCGGAAAGGGACACGAAGCAACGCGCCACATAGACGTCGATTGCAGACTTGAGGTTAACACTACCGGCTCCAACAAACATTCCCCCTCTCACTCACCGGCAATCACTTCTCGGCTACGGGGCGAGCGGCAGCACGCTCGCGCCCCGGGCGTCGAGAGTGAGCCGATTGGCCGCCCATCCCTCACCCGCCAGCCGTGCGACCTTGTCGGCCGCACCGTCCTCGGCCAGCGCCAGCACGGTCGGCCCGGCACCGGAGATCACCGCGGGCACGCCGTCGGCGCGCAGCCGGTTCACGAGTTCCACGCTCTGCGGCATCGCCGGTGCGCGGTACTCCTGGTGGAGCCGGTCCTCGGTCGCCGTGAGCAGCAGCTCGGGGCGCCTGGTCAGGGCCTCGACGAGCAGCGCGGCGCGGCCGGCGTTGAAGGCGGCGTCGACATGCGGGACGGTCCGCGGCAGCAGTCCGCGGGCGGTCTCGGTGAGCACCGGCTTGCCGGGAACGAAAACCACCGGAACGATGGAATCTGCGGGATCCATCCTGATGGCGCGGGCCGATCCGCCGTCCATCCAGGCCAGCGTGAAGCCGCCCAGCAGGCACGCCGCGACGTTGTCCGGGTGGCCCTCGATGTCGGTGGCGAGCTCCAGCAGGGCCGCGTCGTCGAGCCGGGCGTCACCACCGGTGGTCACGGCTCGGGCGGCGACGATACCGGCGCAGATGGCGGCGGAGGAGGAGCCGAGGCCGCGGCCGTGGGGAATGCGGTTGGCGCAGACGATCTCCAGCCCGCGCGGCTGTCCGCCGAGCAGGTCGAAGGCCGTGCGCATGGACCGTACGAGCAGGTGCTTCTCGTCGCGGGGCAGCGTGTCCGCGCCCTCGCCGGCGATGTCGATGTGCAGCCCGGAGTCGGCGACCCGGACGACCACGTCGTCGTACAGGCCCAGCGACAGGCCGAGGGCGTCGAAGCCCGGGCCGAGGTTGGCGCTGGTTGCGGGGACGCGCACCCGGACGGCGGCGGCTCGGAAGGCGGGACCGGCCATCGCTCTGACGACTCTCCTTGTGAGGCGGCGGGGAATTCGAGGAGCTGCGCGGCATTTCGGGGCTCTTCGCGGCTCTTCGGTTCTGCTCTGTGGTGCGGCTCTTCGGGTTCTTCTGGGCTTGGGGATTTCCGGGGGTCTGCGGGTGTGTGGGGATTCTTCGGGGCGAATGCGGCAGCGGGTGTGGCCTGACCCCGGGAATGAACCGACGGCCGCAACGGCCCGAGCACCCCGGCATGCGCGGCGGGGCGGGTTGGGTACAGCTTATCGAAGGAAGGTTCTGTCGCGACATAGGGCGCACAGGAGGCGCACGATGCGTGTCGCCTGCCTTCGATGCGCTCGCTGCCCCGAAAAGGGGCGTTTGAGCCGTCTCTCTGACGAACCGTCGCCTGGGACCATGGTCATGAGGCGTCGCCCGGACCATTACCGCCAACCCGTTGGCACGAGCCGCAGCCCCGGACCGTCCGTCTGTCATGCACCGTCGCCCCGGACCGTTGCGCGGCCGCACCCGGGGCCCGTCGTCCGGTCCGGGGGTGCGGCCGCGCTGTGGCGGGTACGGCTACGCGAGACCCAGCTTCTCGGCGGCGGTGGCCGCGTCGACCGGGACGGTGACCGGCTGGGGGGCGCCGGCGACGGCCCAGTCCGGGTCCTTGAGGCCGTTGCCGGTGACCGTGCAGACGATCTTCTGGCCGGGGTCGACCTTGCCCTCTTCGGCGGCCTTGAGGAGACCGGCGACGGAGGCGGCCGAGGCCGGCTCCACGAAGACGCCCTCCTGCGAGGCCAACAGACGGTAGGCCGAAAGGATCTGGCGGTCCGTCACCTCGTCGATGAAGCCGCCCGACTCGTCCCGCGCGGCGAGCGCGTACTGCCAGGAGGCCGGGTTGCCGATCCGGATGGCGGTCGCGATGGTCGACGGGTCCTTGACGATCTCGCCGCGCACGATGGGCGCGGAACCGGAGGCCTGGAAGCCCCACATCCGCGGGGTGTGTGCGGCCATCGCGTCCTTGGCGTACTCCGTGTACCCCTTCCAGTACGCGGTGATGTTGCCCGCGTTACCGACCGGGAGGACGTGGATGTCCGGGGCGTCGCCGAGCGCGTCGACGATCTCGAACGCCGCGGTCTTCTGGCCCTCGATGCGGACCGGGTTGACCGAATTGACCAACGCCACCGGGTAGTTGTCCGAGAGCGAGCGGGCCAGCGTCAGGCAGTCGTCGAAGTTGCCGTCGACCTGAAGGATCTTGGCGCCGTGCACGAGCGCCTGGCCCATCTTGCCGAGCGCGATCTTGCCCTGCGGTACGAGGACGGCGCACACCATGCCGGCCCGCACCGCGTACGCGGCGGCGGAGGCGGAGGTGTTGCCGGTGGAGGCGCAGATGACTGCCTGCGCGCCCTCCTCCTTGGCCCGGGTGATGGCCATGGTCATGCCGCGGTCCTTGAAGGACCCGGTGGGGTTGGCGCCCTCGACCTTGAGGTACACCTCGCAGCCCGTGCGCTCGGAGAGGACCTGAGCGGGAACGAGCGGCGTGCCGCCCTCACGGAGCGTGACGACGGGCGTCGTGCTCGTGACCGGAAGGCGGTCCCGGTACTCCTCGATGATGCCGCGCCACTGGTGGGTGCCCTTGGTGGTCATGGGTCCTTACTCCCCTTCAACACGCATGATGCTGGCGACACCGCGCACGGTGTCGAGCTTGCGCAGCGCTTCGACGGTCCCGGAGAGGGCTGCGTCGGGCGCGCGGTGGGTGACGACGACGAGAGAGGCCTCGCCCCCGCCCTGTTCGATGCCGGCTTCGTCGCCGCTGCTCGAATTTCGGCTCTGCTGGCGGACCGTATCGATCGATACGCCCTGTTCGGCGAAGACCGTCGCCACCTGGGCGAGTACGCCCGGCTTATCGGCCACGTCGAGGCTGATGTGGTACCGCGTGACGACGTCGCCCATGGGGCTCACCGGCAGACGCGTGTACGCGGACTCTCCGGGCCCGGGGGCCTCGTTGAGCTTGTTGCGGCAGACCGCGACGAGGTCGCCGAGGACCGCGGAGGCGGTCGGCGCGCCACCGGCGCCGGGGCCGTAGAACATCAGCTGCCCGGCGGCCTCCGCCTCGACGAACACCGCGTTGTACGCCTCACGGACGGAGGCCAGCGGGTGGCTGAGCGGGATCATCGCGGGGTGCACACGGGCCGTGACCGACTGCCCGTCGGCGGCCCGCTCGCAGATGGCGAGGAGCTTGACGGTGCAGCCCATGCGGCGGGCGGAGGCGATGTCCGCGGCGGTGACCTCGGTGATGCCCTCGCGGTGCACGTCGCCGATCTTCACCCGGGTGTGGAAGGCGATTCCGGCGAGGATCGCGGCCTTGGCGGCGGCGTCGAAGCCTTCGACGTCGGCGGTCGGGTCCGCCTCGGCGTATCCGAGGGCGGTGGCCTCGTCGAGCGCCTCGGAGTATCCGGCGCCGCTCGTGTCCATCTTGTCGAGGATGAAGTTCGTGGTGCCGTTGACGATGCCGAGGACCCGGTTGACCTTGTCGCCGGCGAGGGACTCGCGCAGCGGCCGTACGAGCGGGATGGCACCGGCCACGGCGGCCTCGTAGTAGAGGTCCCGGCCGTGCTGCTCGGCGGCGGCGTGCAGGGCGGCGCCGTCCTCGGCGAGCAGTGCCTTGTTGGCGGAGACGACGCTCGCGCCGTGCTCGAAGGCGGTGGTGATGAGCGTGCGGGCCGGCTCGATGCCCCCGATGACCTCGATGACTACGTCGATGTCGCCCCGTTTGACCAGGGCGGTCGCATCGGTGGTGATCAGCGCGGGGTCGATGCCCTCGCGGACCTTGGAGGGCCGGCGCACGGCGACGCCGGCGAGCTCCACCGGTGCGCCGATGCGCGCGGCGAGGTCGTCGGCGTGCGTCGTCATGATGCGGGCCACCTCTGAGCCGACCACTCCACAGCCCAGCAGCGCCACCTTCAGCGGACGCGTACGCATCATCCGACCTCGTTTCCTTTACATCTGATGTGTGAACCAGTCTCACTCACCGGACGGGGGTTTCCGCCACCCGTCCGGATCCTGAGATGTTTAGCGGGTTCCTGGGGTGTCCCCCGGGAAATAAAGCGTCAGCCGACGTCGAGACGCAGAAGATCTTCCTCCGTCTCGCGCCGGACGATGACCCGCGCCTGTCCGTCGCGCACGGCGACGACGGGCGGACGCAGGGCGTGGTTGTAGTTGCTCGCCATGGATCGGCAGTACGCACCGGTGGCGGGCACGGCGATCAGGTCGCCGGGGGCCAGGTCGGACGGCAGGAACGCGTCCTTGACCACGATGTCACCGCTCTCGCAGTGCTTGCCGACGACCCGGACGAGCATCGGATCGGCGTCCGAGGTGCGCGAGACGAGGGCGACGCTGTACTCGGCGTCGTACAGCGCGGTGCGGATGTTGTCCGACATGCCGCCGTCGACGCTGACGTACGTACGCAGCCCCTCCAGGGGCTTGATGGTGCCGACCTCGTACAGCGTGAACGCCGTGGGCCCGACGATGGCGCGGCCGGGCTCGACGGAGATCCGGGGGGTGGCGAGTCCGTTGGCCTCGCACTCTCGGGTCACGATGTCGCCGAGCGCCTTGGCGATCTCGTGCGGTTCGCGCGGGTCGTCCTCGGAGGTGTACGCGATGCCGAGGCCGCCGCCGAGGTCGATCTCGGGCAGTTCGATGCCGTGCTCGTCGCGCACCTCGGCCAGCAGCTGCACCACGCGCCGGGCGGAGACCTCGAAGCCGGCCATGTCGAAGATCTGCGAGCCGATGTGGGAGTGGATGCCGATGAGCTCGAGCCCGTCGAGGGTGAGTGCCCGCCGGACGGCCTCGGCGGCCTGCCCGTCGGCCAGCGCGATGCCGAACTTCTGGTCCTCGTGCGCGGTGGCGATGAACTCGTGGGTGTGCGCCTCGACGCCGACGGTCACCCGGATCTGTACGGGCTGGCGCCGGCCGAGCCGCTGCGCGATGTGGGCGACGCGGACGATCTCCTGGAAGGAGTCGAGCACGATCCGGCCGACACCGGCGGTGACGGCCCGCTCGATCTCGTCGACGGTCTTGTTGTTGCCGTGGAAGGCGATGCGCTCGGCGGGCATCCCGGCGTCCAGCGCGGTGGTCAGCTCGCCGCCGGAGCAGACGTCGAGGTTGAGCCCCTCTTCCTGGAGCCAGCGCACGATCGCGCGGGAGAGGAATGCCTTGCCGGCGTAGAAGACGTCGGCGCCGGGGCCGAACGCGTCGGACCAGGCGCGGCAGCGGGCCCGGAAGTCGGACTCGTCGAGGAAGTAGGCCGGGGTGCCGAACTCCTCGGCCAGCCGGGCCACTTCGATCCCGCCGACGGTCAGGGCGCCGTGCTCGTCCCGGGTGACCGTGCGGGCCCATACCTTCTCGTCGAGGACGTTGAGGTCCTCGGCGGGGGCCGTGTAGTGGCCGTCCGACAAGACATCGGCGTGACGGGGCCCGGCGGGGTGTGCGGATCGGCTCATCGTGTTGCTCTGCTCTCTCGGGTCTCTCAGAGGTGTTCGGGTGCGCTGATACCGAGCAGGGACAGGCCGCCGGCCAGCACCGTCCCGGCGGCCTCGGCGAGGGCGAGCCGGGAGCGGTGGGCGGCCGAGGGTTTCTCGTCCCCGACGGGAAGGGGTGAGGCGGCGTCGTGGAAGTCGAGGAAGGCGTGCGCGACCGCTTCGAGCTGCCGGGCGAGCCGGTCGGGGGCGCGGTGGCGGGCGGCGGCGGCGAGCACGGCGGGGTGGTCGGCGAGGAGGGCGAGGAGGGCCTGTGCCTCGGCGCCGGGGGTGCCGGCGGCACCCTCGCCAGGGGTGCTTGCGGGGTCGCCGAGGGCCTGGCCAGGGGTGTTGCCGAGGTATTCGCCGGGGTCCTGGCCGGGGGTGTCGCCGAGGCATTCGCCGGGTGCGCTCGTGAAGCCGAGGAGCGCGGCGCCGCGGGTCAGCGCGTGGGCGCGGGCGTGGGCGTACCGGACCAGGAAGAGCGGGTTGTCCTCACCCTGGACGAGGAGGTCGTCGCCGAGGGGAGCGTGGTCGTGGCCCGCGGGGCGCAGCAGTCCCCAGCGGGCGGCGTCGGGCCCGAGCCGGTCGAGGAGCTCGCCGCCGCCGGCGCCGACGGGGACGGGCCGTATCTCCGTACGGGGCGCGTGGGGCGGCTCCCCGGCGTCTGCCGTGATGCCCAGCCGCGCCCAGTCCGGGTCGGGCGGCTCGTCGCAGATGACGGCCACCCGCGCACCCTGCGCCCGCGCGAGCCCGCCCACCGCGTGGGCGGTGACCGCGGCCCGGACCTCGCGGGGGTGGCTGAATTGCAGCAGCTCCCCGGCGAGTGCTTCGCCGTGCCCGTACCGCAGGCCCTCTTCGCGCACCCGGGACATCAGCGCGCGGTGCGCGGCGGCGTCGGCGGAGGCGTCGAGCGTGAAGTTCAGGAACCCGGGCCCGGTGATCTCGACCCGCCCGATGCCGGGCGCCCCGGCCACCCGCTCCCGCAGGATCTCGGCCACTTCCCGCGCGGTCAGCGCGGCGGGCCCGGCCAGCTGGAGTGCGACGGCGCTGGCATAGTCGCCGCGGCCGCCGGGTCGTGTCCTCTCCACTCGCACGCGCGCGGGCACGGGCGCGCGCAGAGCGTGCTCGTCCACGGCGCGGCGCACGGCGTGCAGCACGGTCGCGGAGAGATCGGCGGGGGTCACGGGACAAGCGTAGGCGAGGAAGGGGGGCCTTTCGCGAACGCGTTTCGCCATCCGGTCAGCCGGCGGCACTCTCCGCCCGCCCGGCCCCCTGCCTGCCGTCGAGCACCGGCGGCCGCCCGCGCTCCATCAACTGCCGTACGACCCGCACCAGCTCGCTCGGCTCGAAGGGCTTGGCGAGGAACGCGTCGACACCTGCCGCGACGCCGTTGTCCACCTCGTACGGCGTGCAGGCACTGATGATCGCCACGGGCAGATGCCGGGTGCATGGATCGGAGCGCAGTCTGGTGGCCGTCTGCAGACCGTCCAACCGGGGCATCACGACGTCGAGCGTGATCACGTCGGGCCTGACCCGATGCACCAGATCCAGACACTCGACACCATCGGCCGCGGTCACGACCTCGAAGCCCTCCAGCTCGAGATTGACCCTGATCAACTGCCGGATGACCTTGTTGTCGTCGACAACAAGCACGCGGCCGCACGCCCCTGACACCCTTCGAGAGTAGGCGGGGCGGAGTGTCTGCGTCCGGCTTTTGCCCACTTCCGTCCCCGGACGGGTGGCGCGCGGGGTGGCCGGATGTGTGTGCGACCAGCGGGGCGGGGCCGCCGCCACCGCGGCGACGACTCGGAAATACCTGTTCACGGGCACTCGGCGGAAGCTGGTAGTGTTTCACCCGTCGCAGAGCAACACAGCGATACGCCCCCGTAGCTCAGGGGATAGAGCATCGGCCTCCGGAGCCGGGAGCGCAGGTTCGAATCCTGCCGGGGGCACTTCGCAAGAAGTGCCGAAAAGACCCTCTCGCCAGTGGAAACACCAGGCAGGGGGTCTTTTTCATGCGGTCTTGTCCCTGCCGTCTCAGGCGGTCTTTTCCTTGCCCCCGGTGAGGGCCGGACGTAACCCCCGTCGGCGGCGCCGCGCGGCCGGTAGGGCGCGTGTACGGCCGAAGCGGTGCGGCTGCCGTCACCCCTCGCAGACGGGTCCATCGACTTCCAGCACCAATCGCTTCACCCGCCGGCGGGTGGGCCTCGCCCCGGCGTCAGTGGGACCGCAGCGCGCAGGGGTAAACCAGGTAGGCGCCGAGCCAGCCGTCCCGGTCGCCGTCCTTGAAGGCTATGGCTCGGCCCACCAGCCGGTCCTGCTCGACGCTCAGTTCGAGACCGAAGCTGGGGCTGTTCAGCCGGGCGTCGGCGGTGGGCAGTTGCACTGGGGCACTCACGCGCAGGTTCCAACGCTGGGAGGCGACGGCCGGCACGGTGACCGGCGGGCCATCCCCCAGCCGAACCTCCACCCGGCTGCCCGCCAGGATCCTGATCCACAGCGGGATGTCTCCTTCCGCAGTGCTGATCTTCCCGGCCCAATCGTCCTGCGCCAATGTCATCGGGCGGGTCTGCTCGGTGATCGGGTTGAGCTGATCGCTGTGGAAGCCTGGCGCCAGGGTGCCCATCAGATGGTCGACGATGGCGTCGCGGGCCGCCTTGTTGGTGGAGTTGGCCAGGACAGCGGCCGAAAGTTCGCGCTCAGGGATATCGATCATCATCGCGGCGACGCCGCCCATGCCACCTCCGTGGCTGCGGACCACGGCCCCGGCGCCGCGCGAAACTATCCGGCCGAGCCCGTAGCCGAGGTAGTCGTTGATCGGCACTGCGTCGTACATGGCCGCGGCGGTGGCGGGCCGGAGCAGCCGGGAGGCGGTCCCGGCGAAGAGCGCGACATCGCCGGCAGTTGCCCAGCCGGCCCCGGCGGCCGGGTGGCCGCTGTGGCAGGTGGCGTACGCGCGCCCATCGGCCGAGTAGCGCTGGGCGACGGGCGACGACCCGGCATGGACAGGCCCGAACCCGAAGCTGGCCAGGCCCAACGGCTCGACGATCCGCTCGTGCAGGAAGACGCCCAGTTCCTGCCCGGACGCGGCCTCCAACAACATGCCCAGCACGTGGTAGCCGATGTTGGAATACTCAAAGTCGGTACCCGGCTCGCGGACGAGTGCGCGGTATCGGTCGAGGTTGATCGGCAGAGGACCAGTGCCGTAGTGGAAGTTGTAGAACGCCGGGAAACCGCCACGGTGTTGGAGTAGCTGGCGTGGTGTCGGCGCTGCCCATTGGTAGCCGCCAGGAATCGGGGCATCAAGGTCCAGCAGGCCCTCGTCGGCGGCCAGGCAGACGGCTGTGGCGGTGAATGCCTTGGTGACGGAGGCAAGACCGTAAACCGTCTCCGGCGTGGCCGGCTGCTGGCCCGCCACGTCCGCCTGACCGTAAGCCCGGCTGAGCACGAGCTCACCGCGTTCGACTACTGCCAGGGAGGCCGACGCGCAGCCGTATTTGGCAAGCGTCTTCATACAGAACTCGTCCAGCTCGCCCAGCATGCGGTCTGCTTCCAGTCGGTTTGCACATCCGATCGAACGATAGTGCTCCAACTCCGACATGCGTCGGCGGGACCGGAGCCGAGGGATCCCGGGAGAGTCGACCACCGCCACGGGGTCAGAGGCCGACTGGTGACAGGCCGAGGTGGTCGTGCCATGCCTGACGGCCGGCGGGCGTCACGATGAGGGCGCGAGTAGTGCCGATGCGCGTCATCCACCCCGCGGTGAGTGCGTGGGTGCTCAGGGCGGCGCCTACTGCGCCGGCCAGATGGGGACGGCGCTCGGTCCAGTCGAGGCACGCGCGCACCGGTGGTCGACGTGAGCCTCCAGGCACCTCGATTCCGGCCTCGGCCAGCCAGAGGGCGCCCCTGTCGGTAAGGCCCGGCTCGGACCCCCACTCCAGCAGCCCGCGCTTGACCATCGCGTCGGTGATCGCCAGCGCGACCGCTCCCGCCAGGTGGTCGTAGCACAGTCGCGCACGGGCCAGTGCCTGCTGCCTGCCCGAGGCCGACAGCGAACGTGGTCGGGCACCGCGCTGCGGGGCCAGCGCAGCCAGACTCTCGATCAGTTCGACCACCCTGCGGTCGGCCACCCGTACATAGCGGTGGCGTCCGTGCCGCGCCTCCGCGAGGAGTCCGCCACCCACGAGAAGGTTCAGGTGCGACGTGGCGGTGGACGGTGCGACCCCGGCATAGCGGGCGAGTTCGCTCGCCGTCCACGCCCGGCCGTCGAGCAGCGCCAGGCAGAAGGCGGCCCGGGTCCCGTCGGCCAGCAGCCCGGCCACGCCCGCGAGGTCTACGCCCACGTCCTGACCTGCGCGCTGAATGTCCACGTTCCCGATTGTCGCCGACAACCCTTCGACGTTCGTCGAAGCGTCCGCGTCCTAGCGTCGGCACGTGCGCAGGGCTCGTCGGCCCCCGTACCCGTATCCGCCTGCGAGGCCGCGTGGCCTCCGCTCACGTACCGGAGCATCCATGACCGCGTCCGACCTGGCTGTCACCGCGTCATCACATCCCGAACTCCGGACGGATGTCGTGGTCACCGACGCCCCCGTCCCGGCGGACGTCACGGTGATCTCCGACGCGCTGGACCGCTTCAACATGGAGACCACGGGCATCGCCGACCGTAAACCGCTCGCCGTCCTGGTCCGTGACCCCGAAACGCACCGGGCGGTCGGCGGACTGACCGGGCGCACCTCGCTCGGGCTGTTCTTCGTCGATCTCTTCTACCTGCCGCCTCAGCTGCGCGGCAGCGGGCTGGGAAGAGTGATCCTTCGGCAGGCCGAGAAGGAGGCCATGACCCGCGGCTGCCGCACGGCCGTGCTCTACACGATCTCCTTCCAGGCCCCCGGCTTCTATCGGAAGCAAGGGTGGAGGTGTCTGGGAGAGGTCCCCTGCGATCCACCGGGCACCAGCCGTGTGTTCATGACCAAAGAACTCGCCGCACCGACCGGCGAACCGGTTCGGTCTCTGTAGCGTCGCCTTGCTCGTGCCAGGTCACATGGGCAAGCAGCTCCACACGACGCCCTTGCGTCGCAGCTCCGGACAGTTGCGCAGGTCAGACCGACATGACCTGCACGTCGTACTGCGGGATCCAGCGGTTCCGGGTGACCAGCTTCAGCCCTTCGGCCTGCGCCTGAGCAATCAGGATTCGGTCGAAGGGATCGGTGTGCACCATCGGTAGCCTTCCTGCCCGCACGCCGTGCGCGGCCGTGATGGGAAGAGCCCTGAACTGGAGGTCCCGTACCTGCTCGGCCAGGTCACCCGGGCCTTCGAAGCTGCCGAGGAACTGCTTGACGGTGATCTCCCAGGGGGACACCGCGCTGACGTACACGGCGGGTTCGGTTTCCAGGAGTTCCTTGAACGACGCGGACAGCCGTGGCGAGTCGGCGATCCACCACATCACCACGGGGGTGTCGAGCAGAAGCCGCATCAGCGCATCCCGAGAGCGTCGGCCACCGAGGCGTGCGCGTAGTCGAAGTCGGCGGGGATACGGATACGGCCCCGGAGCGAGCCCCGGCCCGGCCGTCGCACCTGCGGGCGTAGTGGCAGCGCCCTCGCAACAGGTCGGCCCGCCCTACTGATCACGACCAATCGGCCGTCGACGACCTGTGCCAGTGTGCCCGTGAATCGCGGACCCTGGTCGTGCACTTGGCGGCGCCGGAGCAGCCTCTTCCACAGCGCCCTCACGATGAGATCACCGGACCGGTCGGGGCCACCGTTCGTACGGTCAGCGGCTCGGCCGCGTGCAGCCGTAAAGCCGGGCCTCCGTCGCTCAGGACGATGACGATCGCCGGCCCGCCCGACGCGTACCGCTCGCTCCGGACCGCGCGGACCGTGTGCCAACCGCCCCACACGCGTACGCATTGGCCGGGCCGGACGGATACCGCCGTGATCTGCTCCTCGGCGGGGGCGGGATCGGCCCCGGGCGCCAGCAGTTCCGCCCAGACCGTCTTGCCGATCCCGGCCCGGCGTTCGTCCACGCCCCAGCGGTGGGCCAGGGCCTCGACGAGCAGGAGACCGCGCCCCTTCTTGTCCAGTTCGCCGGGCCGCTGCACCTCCGGCCGGCCCGCGCCCGCATCGCTCACCTCCAGCCGCAGGAACTCCCCCCTCCCCCGGCACTCGATGCGTACGCCCACCAGCCGGTCACCGGGGACGGGCACCCGTACCGCGTTGGTCACCAGCTCGGAGAGCACCAACTCCCCGTCGTCGCCAACTGATTGACCGACCCGCCACTCTCCCAGCTTGGCGCGGAGCGCGGCTCTCGCCTCGGGAACGCTGCTGCGGCAGCGGGAGAGCCTGAAGGTCACTTCGTTCGGTGTAGTCACGGCAGCCCCAAGAAGGTCGACATCGGTCGGAATCCCCTGGAGGGATGGGCAGTTCATGTCGCGCGGCGCCATCCCTGTGACCACAGAATGGACGAGCAGCATGCGAATCGGCAACGTTGCCGACCGGCATCATGCCGATTTTCCCTCTTTCGAGTAACCTCACCCCCTCCGAGCCGTCACTTTGCTAAAGGTGTTCTCATGCCTGCGAAGCGCACCACCGCCACTCCATCAACCGTTCTTGGACGCCAACTCGGCGATGAACTGCGCCGGCTGCGGGAAGCCGCGAGGCTGACCACCGCCCAAGGGGCAGAGGCGCTCGACTGCACCAAGGGCAAGATCAGCCGTATCGAGAACGGGCGCGTAGCGGTGCGACTGCCTGACCTGACGGCAATGCTGCATGCCTACGAGGTATCCGATCAGGAGATCCGCGATCGCCTGATCGCACTGGCCCGTAAGGCCAACCGCAGGCGTCGGGAGGGATGGTGGAACCAGTACGGGTCGGTCCTCGCCGACACCTACCGGGACTACATCGCCCTGGAGGCGATGGCGGGTTCGATCCGCACCTTTCAGGCTCAGCTCGTTCCCGGGCTGCTTCAGACCCCCGAGTACATTCGCGCCGTGACCGTAGCTTCCCGGCAGTGGGAGACCGCGGATGAGATCGACAAGTTCGTCCAAGTACGCCTGGCCCGACAGGAACGACTGTCGGACGAGCAGCCGTTGCACATGTGGGCAGTGCTTTCCGAGGCTGTCCTACTCCAGCAGGTCGGTGGCTCGGAGGTCATGAACGCGCAGTTGAAGCACTTGTTGGCCAGCTCCGAGAACACCAACGTGACCGTGCAGGTGCTGCCGTTCTCCCGTGGAGCCCATGCGAGTATGTTCGGCCCGTACGTAGTGCTGGGTTTTCCCGAGGAGGGGGCGCTCGACGTGGTGCTGGCCGATAACCCGTCGGGTTCCATGTGGCTGGAGCGGGAAGCGGATGTCTCCCGCTACCAAGATCTGTTCGATGCCGCGCGTACGTCTGCGCTCTCTCCGACAGAGTCCCGCGCTGTCATCCACCGCCGGGCCAAGGAGCACACGACATGAAGAGCGCACACCCCAGTACGCCGGACCTCTCGGGCGCAAGGTGGCGCACCAGTACGTACAGCGGTGGCAACAACGAGTGCGTCGAGGTGGGGCACAACGTCCCCCACCTCGCCCCCGTCCGCGACAGCAAGCGCCCCGCCGGCCCCGTGATCGCCTTCGGCCTCGATGCCTGGCGCGCGTTCATCGGCGAGCTGGGCTGACAGGCGCCCGCCGGCTCAGGCCACCGGCAGCCCCGGCGCCGGGTACCCGTCCATCAGGGCCTTCACCTCGGCGCGGACCGCCGTGACGGTGGACTCGTCGCCGCTGCGGGCCGCGCCGACCACGCGGTCGATCCAGCCCGCGACCGTCGCCATCTCCGAGGCGGGGATGGCGCGTGAGGTCAGGGCCGGGGTGCCGATGCGGATGCCGGAGGGGTCGAAGGGCTTGCGGGGGTCGTACGGGACGGTGTTGTAGTTGACGACGATTCCGGCGCGGTCCAGCGCCTTGGCCGCGGTCTTGCCGGGGACGTCCTTGCTCGTGAGGTCGATCAGCAGCAGGTGGTTGTCCGTGCCGCCCGAGACGAGGTCGAAGCCGCGGGCCGCCAGTTCCTCGCCCAGGGTGCGGGCGTTGGTCACGACGTCGTGGGCGTAGGTGCGGAAGTCCGGCGTGGCGGCCTCGCGGAGTGCCACGCCGATGGCCGCCGTGGTCTGGTTGTGCGGGCCGCCCTGGAGGCCCGGGAAGACGGCGCGGTCGAGGGCCCGGGCGTGCTCGGCGCGGCTCAGCAGCATCGCGCCGCGCGGGCCGCGCAGGGTCTTGTGGGTGGTGGTGGAGATGACGTCCACGTGCGGGGCGGGTGAGGGGTGCGCGCCGTCGGCGATCAGGCCCGCGATGTGGGCGATGTCCGCGACGAGGACCGCTCCGACCTCGCGGGCGATCTCGGCGAATCCCGCGAAGTCGATCTCGCGGGGGACGGCCGTGCCGCCGCAGAAGATCAGCTTGGGGCGTTCGGCGAGGGCCAGGTCACGGACCTCGTCGAGGTCGATCCGGCCGGTGTCGCGCCGGACGCCGTACTGGACGCCGTTGAACCAGGTGCCGGTGGCCGAGACGCCCCAGCCGTGGGTGAGGTGGCCGCCCATGGGGAGCGACATGCCCAGCACGGTGTCGCCGGGCTTGAGGAAGGCCAGGTAGACGGCGAGGTTGGCCGGGGAGCCCGAGTAGGGCTGCACGTTGGCGTGGTCCATGTCGAACAGCGCCTTGGCCCGCTCGGCCGTGAGGGTCTCGACCTGGTCGATGATCTGCTGGCCCTCGTAGTACCGCTTCCCGGGGTAGCCCTCGGAGTACTTGTTCTGGAGAACCGTGCCCGATGCTTCGAGCACGGCCGCGGAGACGTAGTTCTCGCTGGGGATCATGCGGAGGGTGTCGGCCTGGAGCTGTTCCTCGGCAGCCACCAGCGCGGCGAGCTCCGGATCGGCTGCCGCCAGGGCGGGGTGGCGGGGGTGCGAGGGTACGGATGCGGTCACGGGGTCCTCCCGGGTCGGTCGCATTGCTGCGGCGTGGACCCGGATGCCCAGGCGGACGGCTCTCCGGCGATGACGCCCCCGGGCAGGCCCGGGGTGTACCGCTCCCTCGTGGTCGATTCCACTGAGCATCCCCTGGAGGGGATGCGCGCCAGTCGCGGTGTCTCGCACCCTACCGGGCGGCACGTCCCGGGGCCGGGCATTCGGGGGCCCGCGGGGCGCGTAGGGGCGCGAAGGGCGTGCGCAGGGTGTCCGATTCCGCCCTGGTTCACCCCCCTTCGGATGTGAGTGGGCGGTGAAGAATGTGGGCAGATTCATCGGGACGGAGTCGGGGCTCAACGGTGGGGGGACCGTATGGAGTCGGGGGATCAGCAGCGCGCGGAGTCCGGGACGTGGGCGGTGCCGCCTCGGCCGGCACAGGCGCCGCCACCGGGGCAGGTGCCGCCCGGATGGGTGCCCCCGGACCGGCCGTCCGGGCCGCCGCCCGCGGAGCCGCCGGGGCCGGTGCCGCCCGGTGCGGTGGTGCGTGCGGTGGCCGTCGCCCTGCTCAATCTCACAGGGCTCGGGCTCGGGTATGTCCTGGTGCGCCGGTGGTTCCGCGCCTTCCTGTGCTGGGTGGCGACGGGCTGGCTGCTGCTCGCGGCGCTGCCCGCCGATCCCGACGGCATGTCCGGGGGGCTGGTCACCGGGTATCTGCTCGTGCTGGCCGTCGCCGCGGGCGACGGTGCGTGGACGGCGCGGCGCGCGGCGGTGGGCGGGTCGTGGCGGCCGGTGATCGCGGCCGGAGCGGGGCTCGTGCTACTGGCAGTGCCTGCCGGCGGTGCGGTCTACTACGGCTCCGCGCAGGACGAGGCAGTCGAGCAGATGCTGCTCGACCGGCTGGACGAGGGCGACCGCTCGGTCGAGGCGGCGTCGGCCAAACCCTTCGGGGCGGCTCAGCAGGACTACCGTTCGGCGCTCGCCGTCTACCGCGAACTCGGTGAGGACCATGCCGGATCGCGGGCCGGAAAGCTCGTACCGGCGCGGCTAGACGCGTACTACCGGGCCATAGCGGCACCGTACCGACAGAAGAAGCACTGCGAGGCCATCGAGCCGCTGACCTATCTGCGTTCGGTGCCCGACTCGATAGATCACGGGCTGCTGGGCGACCTGGCCCGGTATCCCGACGAACCACTGGCCGATTCCCTGTACGTGTGCGGGGTCTCGCAGTTGCGGGACGGCTCGGCGGGAGCGAGCGGCGGGGCGCTGAGCGAGCTGCTGCGTACGTTCCCGGGGTCCCCGCAGGCCGGGCAGGTCGGGCCGGCCGTCTCGAAGGAGATCGCAGCGCGGACGGGCGCGGTGCGCGGCGACGGCCCCTGCGCGGCGACGGAGCAGCTGCGCCAACTGCGGGAGGCGACGGCCTCGTTGCCCGACAAGGACATCGCGGCGCTGGCCAAGGACGCCGACGGGGGAATCAGGAACGGCGTCTACGCCTGCGGGCTGGACGAGTTCAAGGACAAGGAGTTCGGTGAGGCGCACAGGACGCTGACCGGTTTCGCCGATACCTACCGGAAAGACAAGCGCCGGGGACGGGCCCAGGACATCGCGATCGCCGCGGAGATAGCCGACACCCGGCCGGCGGCCGGGAAGCGGCTGCCGCCCGGGAGTGCGCCGGGCGGTGCGCGGATGGAGCTCGTCATCTCCAACGACGCCCCGGACGGGGTCGAGATCCTGTACACGGGGCCGGTCACGGGCCGGGTGGCCATCAAGGGCTGCGGGAGCTGCACGTCGTACTCCTGGTCGACGGGGGCTCTCAGGGCGTGCAAGAGCACGGGGAAGAACTATCCGCACGTGACACTGCGGCTGCCCGCGGGCGAGTACCACTTCCTCTACAAGCACCGCGAGGGCTCCGCCGACTCCGGGGCCGATGCCACCAGCTACGCGGACGGTTCGAAGATCGAGCCCGGCTACCGGTACACCGGGTGCACGTATGTGACCTCCTCGACGTCCTTCGGCAGCGGGCTGACGGACCCGGTGGCCGCGGGCTGACCCGTCGCCGGCCATCCGGACCGGTCAGGAGTGACCGGACAATGCGCCTGATCCCCGCCCATTCGGCGCGAACCGTCGGCGCCCCAGGCCGCCTTGGCTGATTCTTGGTCATTACGTGCCCCATACATGAGGCGTTCCTCGCCAGAGTGGCGCATTACATGTGCACATCATTCGGCACATGCGCCACACGCGAGACCCACATCGCAGGGGGTTACTTTGAGAATCAGCCGCGCCCGACGACGCGCCGGGCTGAGCATGGCAGCGACACTGCCGCTGCTCGCCGGTGCGCTCGCCCTCGGGATACCCAACGCCAGCGCGGACTCCGCGCCGAGCGGCCGGGACGCGCTGCAGGGCACCAAGCCGGCCTGGGCGACCGCCACGGCCGACCAGGGGGCCACGGCCGACAGTGCGAAGGTCGCCGTCAGGGTTCATCTCGCAGGACGGGACGCGAAGGGGCTGGCCTCCTACGCGGCCGCCGTGTCCGACCCGCAGTCGCCGTCGTACGGGAAGTACCTGAGCGCCGCACAGGCGCAGGCCCGGTTCGGGGCCACCCAGGAGCAGATCGACCAGGTCAGCCAGTGGCTGCGGTCCAGCGGACTGACCGTCACCGGCGCCGACCAGCACTACGTCTCGGCCACCGGTGAAGCGGCGCAGACGGAGAAGGCGTTCAGCACCCAGCTGCGCAACTACCGCAAGGGCGGCCGCACCTACCGCGCACCGGCCTCCACCGCATCGGTGCCGGCCGCGCTGAGCGATGCCGTGCTCGCCGTCTCGGGTCTGGACAACGCACCGCACAAGTCGAGTCACGACGAGGTGCTGCCGCCGCCGGACGCGGTGTTCCGCAACTCGGGTCCGTTCTCCTCGTACTTCGGGTCGAAGACCGCCTCCACCCTGCCGAGCGCATACGGGGCCAAGGTGCCGTACGCGGTCAAGGGCTACACCGGCAAGCAGCTGCGCGCCGCGTACGGGGCCGGCAGCTTCACCGGCAAGGGGGTGACCGTCGCGATCACCGACGCGTACGCCTCCCCCACCATCGCGGAGGACGCCGCCGAGTACGCGAAGCGCAACGGCGACGCGCCCTACCGGCGCGGGCAGCTCAGCCAGGTGCTGCCGGACGACTACACGAAGACCGAGGAGTGCGGGGCCTCCGGCTGGTACGGCGAGGAGACCCTCGACGTCGAGGCCGTGCACGCGGTCGCGCCGGACGCCGGCATCGTCTACGTGGGCGGCGCGTCCTGCTACGACAACGACCTGCTGGACTCGCTGAACAAGGTCGTCGACTCCCGGCTCGCGGACATCGTCTCCAACTCCTGGGGCGACATCGAGGCCAACCAGACACCCGATCTGGCGCTCGCCTACGACCAGGTGTTCAAGATGGGCGCGGTCGAGGGCATCGGCTTCTACTTCTCCTCCGGTGACGACGGCGACAACGTCGCGTCCACCGGCACCAAGCAGATCGACGTCCCCTCCAACTCCGCCTGGGTGACCTCCGTCGGCGGCACGTCACTGGCCGTCGGCAAGAACGACACCTACCAGTGGGAGACCGGCTGGGGAACGACGAACGCGCCCCTGGCGGCGGACGGCAAGAGCTGGACCGGCTTCCCCGGCGCCTACACCTCGGGCGCGGGCGGCGGCACCAGCTCCACCGTGAAGCAGCCGTTCTACCAGCGCACCGTCGTACCGGACTCGCTGGCCAAGGCCAACGGGAAGACCCGGATGCGCACGGCTCCGGACATCGCGGCCGTCGCCGACCCGAACACCGGTTTCCTCGTGGGCCAGACCCAGACGCTGCCGGACGGATCGCTCGGCTACGACGAGTACCGCATCGGCGGTACGTCGCTGGCGGCCCCGGTCATCGCCGGTGTCCAGGCCCTGGCGCAGCAGGCGCAGCGCGGGCGCCCGATCGGTTTCGCCAACCCGGCGATCTACGCCCGCTACCACACGAAGGCGTACCACGACGTGACGGACCACCCGCTGGGTGCCGGCCGTGATCTCGCGGTCGCCCGGGTGGACTTCGTCAACGGGTACGACGCGGTGGACGGGCTGCGGACCTCGGTGCGGAGCCTCGGCAAGGACGCCTCGCTGTCGGCGGTGCGGGGATACGACGACGTGACGGGTGTCGGTACGCCGGCCTCCGGCTATGTGAGCTCGTACCGCAGGCGCTGAACCCGGGAGCGGGACGGGGGCAGGACGGGGGGCGGCCGCCGCGGGATTCGTTCCCGTGGCGGCCGTTCGGTCTGTTTCCGGTACGCCTGTGGTGAGGTGCTCCAGCCGCTGCCTCCGCGGCAGGGGCACCTCGGTTACGCGGGCCGCCTCGACTGCCGGTGCAGGTCGGTTACGCGGAGGCCCGTTTGTGCGAGGCGGTCCTGGTCCCGCCCTGCTTCTTCGCCGCCGTCGTCTTCTTGGCCGCGGCACTCCTGGACGTGGCGGTCTTCGACGCGGTCTTCTTCGCGCCGGACCGACCGCCCGACGCGCTCTTCTTCGCCGCCGCCTTGCCCGTACTCGCCGTGGACTTCTTCGCACCCGAGGACTTGGGCGACGAGGAAGCGGCCTTCCGGGCCCCGCCGGACCCGGTGCGCGACACCGACTTGCCCGTGGGGGTCTTGCGGGTGGTGGAGCCCGCTGCCTTGCGGTCCGCGATCGAGGTGACCTTCGCAGGCGGCGCCTCCTTCTCGTCCGCCCCGCCCTCGTCCTCGCCGCGGGCCTCCTTCGCCGCCCGCACGCTGTTCTCCAGGGCCGCGAGCAGGTCGATGACCTTGCCGCCGGACTCGTCGGCCGCGGCCGGCTGAAGGGTCTCGCCGGAGGCCTTGGCCGCGATGAGTTCCTCGACCGCCTCGCGGTAGTCGTCGTGCAGCGACTCCATGTCGACCTCGCCGAGCGTGTCCATCAGCGCGTCCGCGAGGTCGAGTTCGGCGTCCCGGACCGACACGTCTGCCTCCGGGGCGACCCCTTCGGGGGCCCGGATCTCGTCCGGCCAGAGCAGGCCGTGCATCGCGATCACGTCGTCGACGACCCGCAGCATGCCGAGGCGCTCCCGGCCGCGCAGCGCGTACTTGGCGAGGGCGACCTTCTGGCTCCGCTTCAGCGCCTCGCGCAGCAGCGTGTACGGCTTGGCGGCCGGCACGCCGTTGGCGGAGAGGTAGTACGCCGCGTCCATCTGGAGCGGGTCGATGGTGTCGGCAGGCACGAAGGCGACGATCTCGATCGTCTTGGCGGTGGGCAGCGGCAGCGAGCCGAGGTCCTCGTCGGTGATCGGGATCAGCGAGCCGTCCGCTTCCTCGTACGCCTTGCCGATGTCGGAGGCGGTCAGCTCCTCGCCGTCCAGTTCGCACACCTTGCGGTAGCGGATGCGGCCGCCGTCGGTGAGGTGGACCTGACGGAAGGAGATCGAGTGGTTCTCGGTGGCGTTGACCAGCTTGATCGGGATGCTGACCAGCCCGAAGGAGATCGCGCCGTTCCAAATGGACCTCACCGGTCACCCCTTACATCCGTTATCTCCGTACAGATCCATATTTCGTGTGATTCTTATCGTATGACGCCGATCACAGTGGTGGAGGGGCGGCGGCTGTCGGTCAGCAACCTGGACAAGGTGCTGTATCCGGCCACCGGCACCACCAAGGGCGAGGTGCTGCACTACTACGCGGCCACGGCGGCCGAGGCGTTGCTTGCGCATCTGCGGGACCGGCCCCTGTCCTTCCTGCGCTATCCGGACGGGCCGGACGGGCAGCTGTTCTTCACGAAGAATCCGCCGCCCGGTACGCCGTCCTGGGTACACACCGCCCCGGTGCCGCACCACGAGAAGGAGCAGGCCCGGCAGGTCGTCGTCCAGGACCTCGCCTCCCTGATGTGGGCGGCCAATCTGGTGGTGGAGTTCCACACCCCGCAGTGGCGGGCCGATACGCCGGGGCTGGCCGACCGGATGGTGTTCGACCTGGACCCGGGGACACCGGCGACGGTCGTGGAGTGCTGCACGGTCGCGCTCTGGCTGCGGGAGCGGCTGGCCGCGGACGGACTGGAGGCGTACGGGAAGACGTCCGGGTCCAAGGGGCTGCATCTGCTCGTACCGCTGGAGCCCACCGCGTCCGAGCGGGTGTCGGCGTACGCGAAGTTGCTCGCCGTCCAGGCGGAGCGGGAGCTTCCGGAACTGGTGGTGCACCGGATGAGGCGGGCGCTGCGGCCGGGCAAGGTGTTCGTCGATTTCAGCCAGAACGCGGCGGCGAAGACGACCGCGACCCCCTACACACTGCGCGCCCGGGCCGAGCCGTCCGTGTCCGCGCCGGTCACCTGGGCGGAGATCGAGGAGTGCCGCGGCCCCGGGGAGCTGGTCTTTCTGGCGGGCGACATGGCGCAGCGGCTGGAGCGGTACGGCGATCTGCTCGCGCCGCTCACCGAGCCGGACCGGGGGCGGCCGATTCCGGACACTCCGTAGGGCTTCCGCGGCCGGGGCATACCTCATCCCCGCAGGTGTTGTCATGTCCAAGGGCAAAAGGCGGGATGGGGCGGGTGGATTGTCCGAGCGGTGGTGCACACTCTGCGCAGACACTGCTTCGTGGGAAACCGTGGGGAGGCGATGGCGTGTTCGCGGGGATCGACGAGGTCGACTGGGCCTCGATGGAGCATGCCTACGGGCCTGCCGATGATGTGCCGGGTCTGCTGCGGGGCCTGGCGTCCGCCGATCCGGCGGAGCGCGAGGCCGCGCTGGACGGCATGTACGGGGCCGTCCACCACCAGGGTGACGTCTACGCCTGCACGCTCGCCTGCATCCCCTTCCTCTTCGAGCTGGTCGTCGATCCGGCGGTCCCCGACCGCGGGGGCATCGTCGAGCTGCTGACCAGCATCGGCGGCATCGACATCGACGAGGAGGACATCGGAGAGGCCGAGGGCGAGGACGAGGCCGAGGGCGCGGCGAACTACGCGATGGCGGCGGCGGCCGTCAGCGCGGGCGCCGGGGTCTTCTTCGCGCTGATGGCCGACGAGGACCCCGGCGTACGGGTCTCCGCCCCGCTGGCGCTGGCCACCCTGCACGGCAGTCCGGCCCGCGTCCTGACCCTGTTGCGCGAGCGGCTGACGGTCGAACCGGACGACGAGGTGCGTCTCGCCCTCGTCGAGGCCGCGGGGCGGGTGGCGCTGCGCCACGGTCCGCTGACCGGGCGGATCGCCGACTGGCTGAGCCGGCTGGCGGCCGAGGCGAATCCGCCGGGGCTGCGGCTGGCGGCCCTGGCCCAGCTGGCTCGGTGCGCCCCCGAGGCGCTGCCGGGCGATGTGGTGAGGGTGGTGGCGGGTCTGCTGCGGCAGCTGCGCTCGGCCCCCGGGGACCCCGGGGCGGGTCTGCTGCGACAGCTGCGCGCGACACCGGACGCCTCCGGGGACTCCGAGCCCCCCGAGGCCCCGGAGTCCCCCGAACCCGGAGCCCGGACGATCGGGGCCCACGGCGACCCCGATGCCGCCGTCGAGACCGCACCGGTGACTCTGGTGGGTCAGCTGCGGGCCCTGTCGGCCGAGGAGCGGACCGGGCGTACGGCGCCCTGGACGGCCGATCTGCTGCGCACCCTGCATGTCGGTCTCGACGACCGGGTCGCCGACCGGACGGCGCTGCTGACGGATCAGCTGTGCAGCCCCGACCTGGGGCAGCGCATCGACGCCGTCCGGATGAGCAGCGGCCTGATCCGGGCCTGGCGCGGTTCCTACGGGGAGCTCGTCCGGCTCGTGGGCGAGCAGCTCACCTCGGACGAGCCGAAGCTCGCCGAGGCCGCCTCGCACGTCCTGGAGGAGCTCTTCGGCCTGGCCGCACCCGCGGCGGACGCGCTGGCGGCCCGGATGGCGGCGGATCCGGGTGCCTGGGTGAAGGAGTGGGCGAGCGGGCCGCCGGGGCTCGGCAGTGCGGTGAAGGCCCTGGCCCGGCTGGGTGACGCCCGCGTGGTGCCCGCGCTCGCGGCGGCGCTGGAGCGGCCCGAGGTGCCGCACGACGTGGGGTTCGCCATCGGGTATCTGGGGCCTGCCGCCGCACCGTTGGCCGGTGTGCTGCGCCGCCGGCTGAGCGAGGTCGGGCTGGACGAGGAGGCGTACGACCGGGCGAGTCCGCTGCTCGGCGGGCTGACCGCCCTCCGGGCGGGCGAGGCCGCGCCCGAGGTGCTGCGGATCCTGCGCGGGGCGCCGGAGTACCGGGGCGAGTGGCTGCGCACGGCGGCGCTGCGGGCGCTCGGCTCGTTCGGGCCCGCGGCACGCTGCGCGGTCCCGGAGCTGCGGGCGCTGATGCGCCGCCCCGGTACGGCGGGGGCCACGGAGGCCGCCGAGACGCTCTGGGCCGTCGACGGGGATGCCTGGACGGTCCTGCCGGTCCTGATCGAGGGGCTCCAGGCGGAGCACGCGCGCGACCGGCGGGCTGCGGCGAGCGCGCTGGGCCGGCTCGGCGCGCAGGCGGCCGTGACCGCCCCGCGGCTGCGGGCGCTGCTGGGGCACGAGGAGCTGTGGCTGCGGGTGGACGCCGCGATCGCTCTGTGGGAGGTTTCCGGACGGGCCGAGGAGTCCGTTCCGGTACTCCTCGCGGCCTGGGAGAAGAACCGTCATGTCAGGGTTCGGGTGGCCGAATGCCTGGCGCGGACGGGGGCTGCTGGTGCAGGGTCGGACGCGGCACTCGTGCTGCAGGCCGAGCTCGCCTCCGTACGCCGTCACAACGCGATGGACGGCGGATGCGGCAGCCACGACACATACGAGGACGAAAAGCTGCTGGCGCTCTGCCGCCGGGCGCTCCTGGGGAATACGGGGAAGGGACCCACGACATGATCATTTTCGGCACGCGAGGCTATCTCTACCAACTGGCGGTCCTGACGCTGGTCTGCGGCTGGTGCGGGAATCCGGCCGCGCACACCCTGCGCAAGCGCGTGACGAAGTTCACGCTGTTCTTCGTCCCGCTGTTCCCCTTCTCGACGAAGTACGCCACCCAGTGCACCTTCTGCGGCGGCGAGCAGAAGATCCCCAAGGAGCAGGCCGAGCAGCTGCTGGCCCAGCACGTGGCCTCGCAGGACGGGAACCCCTTCGGCCAGTCCCAGCAGCAGCCGGGATACGCTCCGGGCACGCAGGGCCAGGGACAGGGTCAGAACCCGTATCAGCACTAAATACGCATAAGGGACTTCCTTCCGAATAAGGTCTACGGAGCCGGGACCGCACGCACGTGCGGTCCGGCCGGCCGTCGGAACGGGAGGAAGACATGCGTCCGCAGCACCGGACGGGGCGCCGCACGGCCTGCGCTGTCGTCGCCCTCACCGGCGCCGCGCTGCTGGCCGGCTGCGGCACCGGCGGCGAGCTGAAGAGCGCAGGACAGGCCCCGGCCGCCATCGGTCCCGCCCGCCTCTGGCCGGAGCTGCCGCCCGCCTCCGCCGCCCCGTACGACTACGGCGAGGGCGAGACCGCCCATATCCCGGGGATCACCGTCCCGGGCGGTGATGTGCACCGGCTGGACCCGGTGGCAGTGGTGCAGGCGGGGCTGAACGCCCGTCCGGACCGGTCCAGCGGCACGGCCGCGCTTCCCGCCGAGACCGTACGCCGGATCAACGCCTGCAGGACCGCGCCCGCAGCCTGCCCGGTGCTGAAGCCGTACTTCCGCGATCTGACGGGCGACGGCCGGGACGAGATGGTCCTCGGCATCCAGCTGGCCGACCGCCAGCTCTCCGTGCGCGTCTACATGCCCGAGCCCAGCGGGCTCACCCGGATCATGTCGACGTCCGACGCCGTGATCAGCGTGGAGCTGGCGGGCCGGGACCTGATCATGCGGGCGCCCTCGGCCATCACGGGGTACGAGTACCGCACGGCCTGGTCCTGGGACGACCGGCAGCGCGCCATGCTGCCCACGCAGGACGAGATCCTGCGGATGACCCCGCGGGCCGACCCGGGCCGGCACACCGCGAGCGCCCGGCCCTCCGAGCGGCCGTCCGAGCCGCCGGCCACCGGAGCGACCCCGCCGCCCCGCACCGCGGCCCCCTCGGCGGCCGTCACCGCGGAGCGCCGGTGAAAGCCCGGCGGACCGGCGCGACCCGGGTCCGCCGCGCCTCGCGGGGGCTGCGCCTGCCCGCCTGGACCGCGACGCTCACCTGGAAGTCCGCGGTCTTCATCACCGTGATGTGCTGCGTGCTCGCCGCCCTGCTGGGCGTGCTGGTGCACACCGCGGTCACCCGGCAGACGGTCGGCCACGCCCGGGAGAAGGCACTGGCCCGGCTGGAGGACGCCACCGCCGCCTACGAGGCGGGAGGGGCGCTGCCGCCGCGTTCCGGGATCGACCCGCCGGGGCTGCCCGCGTCGCTGCGCGCCCTGGCGGTGAGCGGTGAGCGGGGCACCATGGTCGCCGACCACCGCGGCCGCCCCACGATGTGGGCCGCCGCCCCGGCCGACGGGCACGCCCTGGCGACACAGACCGACTACAGCCAGAGCGCCCGCACCATCAACGGCCTGGACGGGGCGATCGTCGGCTCCTCGCTGCTGGCGATCGGCGCCACGCTGCTCGTCGGCGCCTTCTCCGTCACCCGGGTCACCCGGCGGCTGCACCAGACCGCACAGGTGGCCCGCCGGATCGGTGCGGGTGATCTGGACGCACGCGTCAACGACCCCCGCACGGCCGACCCCTCGCGCCGGCAGGACGAGGTCGCGATCGTCGCCGGGGCGCTGGACACCATGGCCTCGACGCTCCAGCGCAAGCTCGTCGCCGAGCAGCGCTTCACCGCCGATGTGGCACACGAGCTGCGCACCCCGCTGACCGGCCTGTCGGCCGCCGCCGAACTGCTGCCGCCGGGCCGCCCGTCGGAGCTGGTGCAGGACCGGGTCCGGGCGATGCGCGCGCTGACGGAGGACCTGCTGGAGATCTCCCGGCTCGACGCCCGTACCGAACAGGTCGACCTCGACGTGCACGAACTGGCGCCGCTCGCCGAGCGCGTGGCGCGCGCCTCGGGTCCCGGCACCGAGGTCGGGGTCGCCCCGGACGGACCGCCGGTGCGGGTCGAGACGGACAAGCGGCGGCTGGAACGGGTGCTCGGCAATCTGATCGGCAACGCACACCGGCACGGCAGCCCGCCGGTGGTGCTGACGGTCGACGGGCCGGTGGTGACCGTGCGCGACCACGGCGAGGGCTTTCCGGACTATCTGATCGCGGGCGGCCCGCAGCGCTTCCGCACGGAGGGCGGCGCGAAGGGGCACGGCCTCGGGCTGACCATCGCAGCGGGGCAGGCGGAGGTGATGGGCGCCGAGCTGGTCTTCGAGAACGCCCCGGACGGCGGGGCGGTGGCCCGGCTGACGCTGCCGGAGTACGTACGCCTGGACGACGGCGAGGAACCGCCGGACTCCCCCGCGGGCCCCTGACGGCCGGACGGCACCCGACCTCGCCGGCACCCTGACAGCCGCACGACACCCGACCTCGCCGGCACCCTGACAGCCGCACGACACCCGACTTCGCGGACTCCCCCGCCGGCACCTGACGGCCGGACGGCACCCGGACCCCACGAACTCCCGCATCAGTACATAAGGGAAATAACACCCACCTCTTGCTACGTTGCGTGGCATGACCGCAACGACGGCGGACGCACCCCCGCCCGAGCTGCGCCTGCCCAAGCGGCGTGGCGTAGAACTCTCGCTCCTCATCGGGGCCGTCCTCATCTCCGTCTACGGCTACGCCGCCGTCGGTCTGGCCCACGACGACGCGGTCCCGCCCGACGTCGCCGGATACGGCGGCGGCCTCGGGCTGCTCGCCCTCCTCGCCCATCTCGCCGTCCGCTTCCGCGCCCCGTACGCCGATCCGCTGCTGCTGCCCATCGCCGTCCTGCTCAACGGCCTGGGACTGGTGCTGATCTACCGGCTCGATCTGGAGACACCGAGGGACCAGGCGGCGCCCACCCAGCTGGTCTGGTCCACGCTCGGCGTCGCGTTCTTCATCGCGGTGGTGGTGTTCCTGCGCGACCACCGGGTCCTCCAGCGCTACGCGTACCTCTCCGTCGCCGCCGCCCTCGTCCTGATGATCGTGCCGATCTTCTTCCCCGCGGTGAACGGCGCCAAGATCTGGATCAGGGTCGGCGGATTCTCCTTCCAGCCCGGCGAGTTCGCCAAGATCCTGCTCGCCGTCTTCTTCGCCGCCTACCTCGCGGCGAACCACAACGCCCTCGCGTACACCGGCCGCAGGATCTGGAAGCTCCAGCTCCCCACCGGCCGGGTGCTCGGCCCGATCGTGGCGATCTGGCTGATCAGCGTCGGCGTCCTGGTCCTGGAGCGCGATCTGGGCACCTCGCTGCTGTTCTTCGGTCTGTTCGTGATCCTGCTGTACGTGGCGACCGGCCGGACCGGCTGGATCGCCGTCGGGCTGCTGCTGGCCGCCGTCGGCGCGTTCGTCGTCGGCTCCTTCGAACCTCATGTGCACAGCCGGGTGCAGGACTGGCTCGACCCGTTCGCCTCCATCGACGCGGGCCGGGGCCCCGGGCAGCTCGCGCAGTCGCTGTTCGCCTTCGCCGCGGGCGGGATGCTCGGCACCGGGCTGGGGCTCGGCCACTCCATCCTCATCGGCTTCGCCGCCAAGTCCGACTTCATCCTGGCGACGGCCGGCGAGGAGCTCGGCCTGACCGGACTGACCGCCGTCTTCATGCTGTACGCCCTGCTGGTGGCGCGCGGCTACCGGGCCGGGCTCGCCCTGCGCGACGCCTTCGGGCGGCTGCTCGCGATCGGTCTCGCCTCGATCCTGGCGCTCCAGGTGTTCGTGATCGCGGGCGGAGTCATGGGGCTGATCCCGCTGACGGGCATGGCGATGCCGTTCCTCGCGCAGGGCGGTTCCTCGGTGGTCACCAACTGGATCATCGTGGCGCTGCTCATCCGGGTCAGCGACGTGGCCCGCAGACCCCACCCCGACGAGGTGGAGACCGGCGTCGTCGCACCGGCCGTGGAGGACGAGCAGTGATCCCGTACCCGAACCCGACGACGCAGGGGGCCACGCCGTGATCCGCTACATCCGGCGGGCCGCCGCGTTCTGTCTGCTGCTTCTCGTGGCACTCCTGGTGAACGCCGCCCGCATCCAGGTCTTCGACGCCGACGAGCTCGACGACAACTCCGCCAACCGCCGCAACACGATCGACCGTTACGACCAGCCGCGCGGCAACATCCTGGTCGGCGGCAGATCCGTCACCGGCTCGAAGGACACCGGTGAGCCGCTCGCGTACGAGCGCACCTACCGCAACGGCCCGCTGTACGCGCCGGTGACGGGGTACGCCTCGCAGACGTACGGCACCACCCTGATCGAGCACGCCGAGGACGGGATCCTCTCCGGCACCGACCCCATGCTCGCCCCCCTCCCCTTCTGGAACGAGATCACCCGCGCCCGGCAGCCGGGCGGCGACGTCGTCACCACGATCAAGGACTCCATGCAGCGCGCCGCCTACGAGGGGCTCGGCGGGCGCCGGGGCGCGGTGGCGGCCGTCGAGCCGACGACCGGCAAGATCCTGGCACTGGTCTCGACCCCGTCGTACGACCCCGGGCTGCTCTCCGGCACCGGTTCGTCCGTCACCGACGCCTGGCGCGAGCTCAACGCGTCCACGAGCCAGCCGATGCTCAACCGGGCGATCCGGCAGACGTATCCGCCCGGCTCCACGTTCAAGATCGTGACGGCTGCTGCGGCGCTGGACGCCGAGGTCGTCACCGATCCGGACGCCGAGACCGACACCCCCTCCCCCTACGTCCTGCCGGGCACCTCGACCACGCTGCCCAACGAGGCGAGCGGCTGCGAGCAGGCGTCGCTGGCCGAGGCGATCCGGGTCTCCTGCAACACCGTGATGGCGCACCTCGGAGTGGAGGTCGGGCTGGACGGCATGGTGGAGGCGGTCGGGAAGTTCGGCTTCAACGACGCGGGGCTGAGGATCCCGTCCGGGGTGGCGAAGAGCAACTTCGACACGGAGATGAGCGACGACCAGCTGGCCCTGTCCTCGATCGGCCAGTTCGACACGACGGCGACCCCGCTCCAGATGGCGATGGTGGCCTCGGCCGTGGCCAACGGCGGCGACCTCATGTACCCGCACCTGGTCGACCGTACGACCACGCACAGCGGCTCCACCGTCCACACCACCGGGTCGCGCTCGTACCACCGGGCGATGAATCCGCTGACGGCGATGCGACTGCGGCAGATGATGATCGACGTGGTGCAGGAAGGTACCGGCACCAATGCGGCCATCGACGGGGCGACGGTCGGCGGCAAGACCGGCACGGCCCAGCACGGAGTCGACAACTCCGGTACGCCGTACGCCTGGTTCATCTCCTGGGCGCAGGCGGAAGGATCGGCGAGGCCGGCCGTCGCCGTCGCCGTGGTCGTCGAGGACGCGTCAGCCGACCGGGCCGACATCAGTGGCGGTGGCAGCGCCGCCCCGATCGCCCGTTCCGTGATGGAGGAGGCCCTGAAAGACTGAGCCGGTGACGGATTTCAGGGATGCCGCGGGCGTGCTGGCCGCGATCGGGCGGGAGGATCCGCGGCTCTGCGCGTTCATCGACGTGTGGCACGAGGAGGCGACGGCCCGGCTGCCTGCGGCGGCCCGGCTCCCCCTGGCCGGACTGCCGTTCGCGGTGAAGGGCCCCACCGGGATCCGCTCGTACGCCGCCCGGCGGCTGATCGCGGCCGGTGGCGTCCCGGTCGGTTCGACCTCCGTGCCGGGGCCCGGCACGTACTGGAAGACCTGGGGACTGGGCACCCACGGCCGCACGGTCAACCCGTGGCGGCCCGACAGGACGCCGGGCGGCTCCTCGGCGGGCTCGGCGGCGGCGGTCGCGGCGGATCTCGTGGAGTTGGCGACCGGCAGCGACGGGGCGGGCTCGGTGCGCATCCCGGCCGCCTGGTGCGGGGTGTTCGGGCTGAAGACGACCAACGGGCTGCTGCCCTCCCCCGACCGTTCCGGCCTCGCCTCCGCCGGGGTCCTGACCCGGACGGCCGCCCGGGCGCAGACCTATCTGCGCTGCGTCCTGGACGACTACGTGCCGGCCACGGCGGAACTGCCCCTGCCCGCCGCCTACAGCCCCGGCCTGGGGTTCGCGGACGTCGACCCGGAGGTGGCGGCGGTGGTCCGGGGAGCGGTCGGGCGGCTGGTCGCGGCGGGCGTGGTGCGGCTCGCGGACCGCGGCTGCGAGCTGCTGGACCCGTGGGCGGCCTGGCCGGCCGTACGGAACGGGGAGGTGCCGCCTCACCTCGGGGAGCTGCGCCGCGAGAACGACCGCAGACTGGACGCCTTCTTCGCGGGCACGCCGCTGCTCCTCACGCCCGTCACCCCCAACCGGCCGCACGGCCACGACGGTCCGGGCGAGCTCTTCTCCACCGCGCTGACCTGGGCGTTCAACCTGAGTGGGCATCCGGCGGCGAGCGTGCCCGCCGGATTCACCCCGGACGGCTGCCCGGTCGGACTCCAACTGGTGGCGCGACGCGGCGCGGACGCCGCGCTGCTCGCCATGGCCTGTGCGGTGGAGGGAGCTCTGGGCCCCGCGCGCGGGCGGGGCTGATCTGCGTGGAGCGGGCGGTGGCTGCCCCAACCCCCTGTACAGAGCAGGACAGTTCGTAGATCGTTGCTGCCGTGACAGACACGAACGGCCCGAAGGACTGGCCGGGCAGCATCAGCGCACTCACCCTGTTCACCGAGGATCTGGCGGAGACCAAGCGGTTCTACCGGGAGGTCTTCGGACTGGCGGTGACCTACGAGGACGACGACTCGGCGGTCTTCACCTTCGGCAACACCCTCATCAATCTGCTGCGGGCCACCGCCGCGCACGGGCTGATCTCACCGGCGGGCGTCGCCGGCCCGGACACCGGGGCCCGGATGCAGCTCACGCTCCCCGTGGACGACGTGGATGCCATGTGCAAGGTGCCGGCCGACCGCGGTGTGACGCTGCTCAACGGGCCGGTGGACCGGCCCTGGGGCATCCGGACCGCCGGCTTCCGCGACCCGGGCGGCCACATCTGGGAGATCGCACGATGACGACGAGCGACGCCGGGGCCGGGGCCGTAGGCTCGGACGGGGCTGCCACCGGCGGCGGGGCCTCGGGCGGGGGCGCAACGGAAGCCGGAGCCTCGGGCCGGGCCGCGACCGGGGGCGAGGCCGCGGCCGACGCGGGAACGACGGCCGCCGACGCCGAGATCCGCGCCCTCCTGTCGTCCCTGCACGGGCAGCGCCGCCATGTCCTCGGCATCCTCGAAGGGCTCGACGCCGAGGCGCTGCGGCTGCCCGTGCTGCCGTCAGGATGGAACTGCCTGGGGCTCGTCCAGCACCTGGCGCTCGACGTCGAACGGTTCTGGTTCCGCGCCGTGTTCACGGGCGACGCGTCCGTGATCGCGGCCCGACGGGGTCCACCAGTCCGCCCCGCCCACACTCGGCCCGACGGGGCCTACCGGCCCGCCCCGCCCTCCGCTATCGCCTCCGCGACCTCCGCCACCCGCGCCTGCTCCTCGGCCTCGAAGCGCTCCCGGTCCAGTTGTTCGGCGATCTCCTCGTCCTGGGCCATCAGCAGGTCCAGGTTCGAGTCGCCGAGGTCGAAGACGCCCATGTCGACGTACGCCTTCTGGAGGCGCTCGCCCCACAGCCCGATGTCCTTCACACACGGGACGATGCGGCTGAACAGCAGCTTGCGGAAGAGCTGGAGGAACTCCGAGTGCTCGGAGAGGTCCTTCGCCTCCTGCTTGGCGATGCCGAAGTTCTCCAGCACCTCGACCCCGCTGAGCCGGTCGCGCATCAGATAGCAGCCCTCGATGACGAACTCCTCGCGTTCACGCAGTTCGGCATCGCTCAGCTGCTTGTAGTAGTCGCGCAGCGCCATCCGGCCGAAGGCGACATGGCGGGCCTCGTCCTGCATGACGTACGTGAGGATCTGCTTGGGCAGCGGCTGAGTCGTGGTGTCGCGGATCATGCCGAACGCGGCCAGGGCCAGGCCCTCGATGAGGACCTGCATGCCGAGGTAGGGCATGTCCCAGCGCGAGTCGCGCAGGGTGTCGCCCAGCAGCCCCTGGAGGTTGTCGTTGATCGGGTACAGCATTCCGATCTTCTCGTGCAGGAACCGGCCGTAGACCTCCGCGTGCCGGGCCTCGTCCATGGTCTGGGTGGCGGAGTAGAACTTGGCGTCCAGGTCGGGGACCGACTCCACGATCCGGGCCGCGCAGACCATCGCGCCCTGCTCACCGTGGAGGAACTGGCTGAACTGCCAAGAGGTGTAGTGCTTGCGCAGCTCGCCCCGGTCCTTCTCGGTCATCTTCGCCCAGTGCGGAGTGCCGTACAGGGTGAGTGCCTCGTCGGGGGTGCCCAGCGGGTCGGCGGGGTCGACCTCGATGCTCCAGTCGATGCGCTTGTTGCCGTCCCACTGCTTGTCCTTGCCCTTCTGGTACAGGGCGAGGAGACGCTCACGGCCGTCGTCGTAGTCCCAGCTGAACCGGGCGGCACCCGAGGCGGGCACCGCCCACAGCGGCTGTTCGGGGGCGGTGGTGTAGAGGTCGTGTGTCGACACGGACGGCTCCTTCGCCTCGCATTGCTCCGGTAAGTCACCTGAACCCTGGCTCAGTTGGCAGGTTCACACGTTGGTAGACGCCGGGTCAACAAGTCGTGCGCAAGGGATTGACGGCCTTGCTGACAGGCAGTCTCATAATGAGTGACCGTCGGTAACCCATGGGAGAGGTGCGCCAGCCATGACGACCGTGACCGAACACGATGTGCAGTTGCTCCGCGACGCACTCGGCCCCCTCCGCGACCGCGAGCAGATCGCCGAACGGCTCCTGGAGGCCTCCGCCAAGCACTCCTTCGACCCGGACAAGGAGCTCGACTGGGACGCGGCGGTCGAGGACGGCAAGTGGTTCTGGCCGCCCGAGCTGATCTCCCTCTACGACACCCCGATGTGGAGGAGGATGTCGCAGGAGCAGCGCCAGGAGCTGGCCCGGCACGAGGCCGCCTCGCTCGCCTCCCTCGGCATCTGGTTCGAGATCATCCTCATGCAGCTGCTGGTCCGCCACATCTACGACAAGCCGGTGGTCAGCAACCACGTCCGTTACGCACTCACCGAGATAGCCGACGAGTGCAGGCACTCGATGATGTTCGGCCGGATGATCACCTGGGGCGGGGCGCCCTGTTACCCGGTCCCCCGCCGGTACCACAACCTCGCCCGGGTGCTGAAGACCGTCTCGACGACGCCCGGTTCGTTCGCGGCGACGCTGCTCGGCGAGGAGATCCTCGACTGGATGCAGCGGCTGACCTTCCCCGACGAGCGCGTCCAGACCCTGGTGCGCGGGGTGACCCGCATCCATGTGGTCGAGGAGGCACGGCACGTCCGGTACGCCCGTGAGGAGTTGCGCCGCCAGATGGTGACGGCCCCGCGCTGGGAGCGCGAGCTGACCCGGGTGAGCTGCGGGGAGGCGGCCCGCGTCTTCTCCGTCTGCTTCGTCAACCCGCAGGTGTACGAGAACGTCGGCCTGGACCGCCAGGAGGCCGTGGCCCAGGTGAGGGCCAGCGGTCACCGGGCGGAGGTCATGCAGTCCGGTGCCAAGCGGCTGACGGACTTCTTCGACGACATCGGGGTCCTCAACGGGGTGGGACGCAGGCTGTGGAAGAGCTCGGGCCTGCTGGCCTGATCCGGCCGCCCGACCCCGGTCCGCCGGGAACGGCAGGCCTTAGGCTGCCTGGTATGACCCCTGCCGCAGCCGCGTCGCCGACCCGTGCGTACCGAAGGCTCAGCGTCGAGGAGCGGCGCACCCAGCTCCTCGGTGCGGCGCTCACCCTGTTCGCGCACCGGGCCCCCGACGAGGTCTCGCTCGACGAGGTCGCGACGGTGGCCGGGGTGTCGCGCCCCCTGGTCTACCGCTACTTCCCCGGTGGGCGGCAGCAGTTGTACGAGGCGGCGCTGAGGTCCGCCTCGGAGGAACTGATCCTGTGCTTCGCCGAACCGGCCGTGGGCCCGCCCACGGAGCGGGTGACGCGGGTCCTCGACCGCTACCTCGCCTTCGTCGACGAGCACGACGCCGGCTTCAGCGCACTGCTGCGCGGCGGCAGCGTCGTCGAGACGTCCCGCACGAGCACGATCGTCGACGAGGTACGGAGGGCTGCGGCCGACCAGATACTCCTTCACCTGGGCCGGGGCGCGGGCAGCGAACCCGGGCCGCGGCTGCGGATGATGGTGCGCACCTGGATCGCGGCCGTGGAGGCGGCCTCGCTGATCTGGCTGGACGAGGAGAAGCAGCCGGCCGCGTCCGAGCTGCGCGACTGGCTCGTCGACCAGTTCATCGGCCTCCTCGCAGTCACGGCCGCCACGGACCCGGGAACGGCTGCCGCGGTGGCCGAACTGCTGCCGCTGGAGACCGCGGCGGGACCGGCCGGGCGGCTGGCGGACCGGCTGATCCCGGTGGTCGGCGAGGCGGCGCACCTGCTGCCGCCCGGCTGATCAGTCAGACTGGGGCGGTGAGAAGTGAGAACACGCCCTTCACCGGCGGACCGCTGGACGGGCGCGTCCTGCCCGTCCTCGTCGGCGCGACCGGCCACCCGCCCAAGTGGTACGAGGTCCCGGTCCCGGACGCCGACGGCGGACCGGCCACGGTGTACGCGTACCGCAGGGTCCCGGCAGGACACACCAGACGGCTGGGGATCCAGCGGGGCTGGGTGTACGAGTACGCACCCGGCGGCCGCGAGCGCCACAGCCCCAAGTGGCCCTGGTCAAAGCCCGGGTGACACATTTGGGGCGGAATGGGGCCGGGGCTTCCGGTCGGTCTAAGATCGACGGTCTGGTCCGAAGGACGGTCACAAGGGGGTGCGCCATGGAGGCGCTGCGTCAGGACGATCCACGCCGCTTCGGCCCGTACACCGTGCTGGTGCGGTTCCGTGAGACGGCCGCCGCGGTGCAGTACCTCGCGTACGGCTCGGCTCCGGAGGACCTCGTCGTGATCACCGCGGCCAGACCGGAACTGGCCGCGCTGCCCGCCTTCCGGCGGCGGTTCCAGGCCGAGACGCGCACCGCCGACCGGCTGGCCGGCGGCTGGGTGGAGGCGCGGCTCGACACCCCTGACGACGGGTCCGAGGACGACGACCGGCTGTGGACCGCGTCGGCGTACGTGCCGGCGCTGACGCTCGCCGAGGCGATCGACATCGCCGGGCCCCTCCCCGAGCGCGCCGTCCGGATACTGGGCGCGGGCATCGCCGAGACGCTCTCCCGGGTCCATGCGACGGGGGCCGTGCTGCAGGGCCTCGCCCCCAGGACGGTGCTCCTGGCCGAGGACGGGCCGCGGCTCACCGCGTTCGGCCCGCTGGGCGCGGCGGCCGACGCGGAGGCGCGCCCGGGCGGCCAGCTCTCCGTACGGCTCGGGTATCTGACCCCGGAACAGGTCGCGGGCCAGGAGGCCGGACCGGCCTCCGATCTCTTCGTGCTCGGCCTGCTGCTCGCGTACGCGGCGACGGGAAGCACCCCACTGGCGGACGGCCCTGCCGCCGAGGCCGCCGACCGGATCGCGCACACGGACCCCCAGCTGGACGCCGTGCCGGAGGAGTTGCGGGACCTGGTCGCACGCTGCCTGGCGAAGGACCCGGCCGACCGTCCGACCTCGGGTGCGGTGGCCGCGGAGCTGGCGCTGGAGGGCGCGGCCGGACTGGCCAAGGGCGGCTGGCTGCCCGCACCGCTGACGGCTGCCGTGGCCACACAGGGCGCCCGGGTGAGGAAGCTGGAAGCCGGGCCGCCCGCCGCCGGCGAGGCGGGTGCCACGGCGACACAGGCCCCGGATGTACGGGACGCCATCCCCGCCGCGGCCGACGACACGCCCGCCGCGGCGCCCACCCCCGACATCCAGGACGCGGTGCCCACCCCGGACGTCCGGAACGCGGCGCCCGCCCCCGACATCCAGGACGCCGTCCCGTCCCCCGCCACCGAGAGCACGGCGCAGGCCCCCACGCCTCCGCCCGCCCTGCTCCCGGCCGCCCCGCTTCCGCCCGGCCCGCTCCCGCCCGGCCCGCTCGTGCCCGCCCCGCTCCCGCCCGGCCCGCTCGTGCCCGCCCCGCTCCCGCCCGGCCGCGACACCCGGACCGCGCAGCTCGGGGTCATCGACCCCCAGGCCCCGCGGCCGGACCGCGTGACCACTCAGCTCTCCCTGCCGCAAGAGCTGCCCGGACACCCTGCGGCCATCCCCGCCGCCCCCATGACCCCGCACGCACTGCCCGCCCCCGGACCTGCGGCACCCTTCCCCTCCGCCACTCCCCCGGCCGCCGCGAAGCCCGTCGGCGTCGACCGCCGGACCCTGCTGATCGGGGCCGCCGCCGGAGCCGCCGGCCTCCTCGCCGGGGGCGGCGGAGTGCTCGCGCTCGGGTCCGGTGACGACACCGAGCCCACGGACGACGCGAAGCCGGCACCGAGCGCCAGTCGGCCGGTCGTCGCCGGGCTGCCTCCGCGGCCGCGCTGGATCTACACCCACCCGGCGGCCGAACCGGCCCCCCTCACCGCCGCCCTCTGGAACGAACGGCTGCTGGTACTGACCGACGAGACCCACGCGTCCGCCGTCGACCTGACCACCGGACGCCGGGTCTGGGAGAGCCCCGACGCCGCCAAGGGCCAGGCCGCCCTGCCGGCTGGCAAGGAGTTCTGCTTCGTCGCCGGGCCGTCCGAGTTCCTGTGGCTGTCCGCGAAGGACGGCCGGGTGGCCCACCGGGTGGCGTACGCCGACGGGTTCGAGGACGCTCCGCACCTGTCGGCGCCGGCCATCGTCGGCTCCTCCGGTCCGAACCTCTGGTTCACCGGCTCGCACGAGGTGACCGTGAAGGCCCCCAAGCCCAAGAAGGGCAAGAAGCGCGGCAAGGACAAGAAGGTCGTCACGTCGTATCTGTTCGGGTACGACATCGAGCAGCGCAAGGAGCTGTGGCGGACCCCCGTGGCCACCGGCCGCGGCCCGGCCGCGCCCGTTTACCACCTCACGGCGATCCGGTCCGACGCCGTCGTCGTACGCCAGGACCCGCTGACGCTCACCCCCGCCGAGGTGAAGGCCGCCAAGGGCAAGGCCCGCTTCCGCAGCTTCGACCGGAAGACCGGGAAGCTCCAGTGGACCAAGGCCTTCGGCACCGTGGCCCCCGACGCGGCCGCCACGGGAGACGCGGACGGGGTGCTGTACGCGGCGGTCGGCGACGATCTGCGGGCGTTCGAGACGCCCGGCGGCAAGCCGAAGTGGACGCTCAACGGCACGCCGGAGTCCGTCTTCGGGGCCTCGGCCGAGGCAGGCGCCCTGCTGCACACCACCAACCGGAACCAGGAAGTGGGCGTGGTCGACCGGGAGACCGGGAAGCTGCGCTGGCGGCGGTCCACGGAGGCGGTGGCCGACGGATCGGCTCCCGCGGTCGCGGTCAGCGGCTCCGGTGGCACGCTGCTCGCGGCGGGCCCCGGGCAGGTCACCGCGTTCGCGGCGGCCGACGGGCGGCGGCTCTGGAAGTTCCAGGACATCGGGTCCCAGGACCCGAAGGGGGCGAAGGTCACCACCTCGTACCAGGTTCTGGCCTACGCAAAGACCGCTGTCGTCCGGCGCGACCGGGTGGTCTACGCGTTCCCGGTCGACTGACCGGGCCGGCGGGCGGTCCCACGGGGCCTCCTCGCCGCCTTCCGGGGGAATCGGCCCGCCGCCACGCCCGGAGGTCCTTGCATCACCTGACGGCGAGTGAGCGTATGGAGGAATTGCGCTCACTCATGGGGTAGTCGCACGATTCACCCCGTTTCCGGAGGTGGTGTCGTGTCGGGCAAGCTCCTGCGATCCCTCGGCACGGCGGCGCTCGCCGCCGTCGTCGTGACCGCGCCGGCCGCGGCCGTCGCGGCCCCCTCGCCGAGCCCCTCGCCGAGCCCTTCGCCGGGTCCCGATGACCCCGCCGCCGCGGCCGCCGGCCCCGAAGCGGCGCCGGGCGGCGTCACCGGGCTGTTGAACGAACTCCGGCGGCTGTACCAGCAGACCGAGGAGGCCACCGAGGCCTACAACGGAACAGCGGCCGAGCTGAAGAAGCGGACCGCGGAGGCGAAGAAGCTGGACTCCGCGCTCGTCACCGCCCGGCTCTCGCTGTCCCGCAGCCGCGATGCCGCCGGGCGGCTGGCCCGTGAGCAGTACCAGGGCCGCTCGGACCTCTCCGCGTACCTGCGCCTGTTGCTGATGCGCGACCCCGAGTACGCCCTGGATCAGGGCCAGGTCGTCCAGCGGCTGGCCGCCGGGCGGGTGGCGACCATGCAGCGGCTGGACGGCGCCGAGAAGCGTGCCGCCGAGCTGGCGAAGCAGTCCCGGAAGGTGCTGGACGCACAACAGGTCCTGACAGCACGGAAGAAGAAGGACCGCGACACGGTCCGGTCGCGGCTGAAACAGGTCGAGGCTCTGCTCGCCACGCTCTCCACGGACCAGCTCGCCGCGCTCTCCCGACTCGAACAGGACAGCACGGACAAGGCCCAGGACGCCCTGGTCGCCTCCGGCGCGCTGTCCTCCTTCCGCCCGGCGACCGCAGAGGGTGGCGAAGCGGTCCGGTACGCGATCGAGCAGATCGGCAAGCCGTACGTGTGGGGTGCGGAGGGGCCGGCCTCGTTCGACTGCTCCGGACTCACCTCACAGGCCTGGGCGAGCGCCGGACGCACCATTCCCCGGACCTCGCAGGAGCAGTGGCAGCAGCTGAGGAAGGTACAGCTGAACGCCCTGCGCCCCGGCGATCTGGTGATCTACTTCCCGAAGGCGACGCACGTGGCCCTGTACATCGGCAACGGTCTGGTGGTGCAGGCGCCGCGACCCGGCTCCCTGGTCAAGGTCTCCCCGGTGGCGTCGAACCCACTGCTGGGCGCTGTCCGGCCCGACCCGGAGAGTGCGCCGCTGGCCACCTACGAGCCGCCGGAGCTTCCCGAGGGGGCCTCCCAGGGCTCCGACGAGGGGTACGGCGCCACCTCGGCGCCCACCGAATAGTGCCCGGCGGGTAGGGCCCGCCGAGTAGTGCCCGCCCCCGACGCGTCGGCCGGGCCGGGCGTGCCGGAGATCCGACGGTGCCCGGCCCGGCCGGTGCGTTCAGGGGGTGCGGGACGCTCAGGCGGCGGGACCCGCGAACGAAGCCAGGTACGCGTTCGTCTTCTCGGGCTCGAAGAAGAAGTTTTCGAAGTCCGCCGGGTTGTTGAACCCGTTGGCGAAGCGGTCGGCGACGGGCTGGAGCTGGCCGGCGGCACCGATCAGGTTCAGCACGTGCTCCGGGGGGACGCCGAGCATCGCGTTCGTCCACTTCGTGGCGTGCTGGGCGGTCTCCCAGTAGCGGTCGAACGTGGACTGCATCCACGCCGCGTCGAACTCCCCGTCGCCGTGCTCGATGATCGAGTCCAGGTAGGCGTTCGCACACTTGGAGGCGGAGTTGGAACCCTGACCGGTGATCGGGTCGTTGGCGACGACCACGTCGGCCACGCCGAGCACCAGACCGCCGCCGGGGAGCCGGCCGATCGGCTTGCGGACGGTCGGGGCGTAACGGCCCGCCAGGGTGCCGTTGGCGTCGGTCAGTTCGACCTTGGTGGCGCGCGCGTACTCCCACGGCACGTACTTCTCCATGAGCTCCAGCGTCTTGGCGAGGTGCTCCGAGGGGTCCTTGATGCCCTGGAAGGCGTCGAGCGGCCCGCCCGGGATGCCCTCCAGGAACAGGATGTCGGCGCGGCCCGACGTGGTCAGGGTCGGCATCACGAAGAGCTCGCCGACGCCCGGGACCAGGTTGCAGCGGACCGCGTCGAAGTCGGGGTGCTCGGGGCGCGGGCCCATGCCGTGGACGTACGCGACGGCCAGGGCTCGCTGCGGGGCGTCGAACGGCGAACGGGACGCGTCCCGACCGAACATGGAGACCAGCTCGCCCTTGCCGGCCGAGACCATCACCAGGTCGTAGGTGCGGGAGAAGTAGTCCAGGTCCGAGACGGCCGCGCCGTGGATGACGAGCTGTCCGCCGCGCTGGGCGAAGGTGTCCATCCAGCCGGCCATCTTCACGCGCTGGTCCACGGACTGGGCGAAGCCGTCCAGCTTGCCGACCCAGTCGATGGCACGCGAGGAGTCGGGCGCGGCGACCGAGACGCCGAGACCCTCGATGCGCGGAGCCTGGGACTCCCAGAAGTTGAGCTGGTAGTCGCGCTCGTGCTGAAGCGCCGTGTGGAACATGCACTGCGTCGACATGACCCGGCCGGAGCGGATCTCGTCGGCCGTGCGGTTGGACATGAGGGTGACTTCGTAGCCTCTGGACTGCAGTCCGAGGGCGAGCTGGAGTCCGGACTGACCGGCTCCGACTATGAGTATCTTCCGCATCGCGGTCTCTCCGTTGTGTGTAGCTAGGGCCTGGCGTCAGGCTGCCGTCGTCGCCCGAAGGTCGGCCGCGCGGCATCCGGCGCGTGCGATCGCAAGGCGCCGGAATGTACTCGCAGCTGAGCCACCAGTGCGGTCCGGCAGCGCCGCGAGCGTGCGTGCCGGACTCCGCGCGGCAGGCGGCAGTCTGACGCCAGGTCCTAGGCCGGGGTGACGTCGAGAGCGTGGCCCACCAGGGCCAGCAGCGACTCGACGACGGTGATCCTGTTACGCGCGTCCATGATCACAACAGGCACGTGCGGAGGGACGGTCAGGGCCTCCCGGACATCCTCGGCCTCGAACCCGGGTGTTCCCTCGAAGTGGTTGACGGCCACGATGTACGGCAGCCCGCAGCTCTCGAAGTAGTCGAGCGCGGGGAAGCAGTCGGCGAGCCGGCGGGTGTCGGCCATCACGACCGCGCCGATCGCGCCGCGCACCAGGTCGTCCCACATGAACCAGAAGCGCTGCTGGCCCGGTGTGCCGAAGACGTACAGCACCAGGTCGTCGTCGAGCGTGAGGCGGCCGAAGTCCATGGCGACGGTCGTGGTGACCTTGTCGGGCGTCGCACTGAGGTCGTCGGTCTCCTCACTTGCCTGGGTCATCATCGCTTCGGTCTTCAGCGGGGTGATCTCGGAGACCGAGCCCACGAAGGTGGTCTTGCCCACGCCGAAGCCGCCCGCGACCACTATCTTCGTGGCGATCGGGGCCCTGGTGTGATCGAGCTGCCAGGCCTGCAGCGATTCTTCGGCCTGGTCCCTGGGCCCCGGCTGGCGCGGGGCGAACAGCGGCGACTCAGAGACGACGGAGTCCATTGAGCACCCTTTCGAGCAGTGCGCGGTCGGGCTGGCCGGTGCCGTGACCGGTTCCGTACACGCGGATCTTTCCCTGGTCGGCCAAGTCGCTGAGCAGCACCCTGACCACGCCGAGCGGCATCTTCAGCAGAGCGGAGATCTCCGCGACGGTACGCATCCGGCGGCAGATCTCGACGATGGCCTGGAGCTCGGGCATGACGCGCGAGGCCAGGTTTCCGTTGGTCAGTTCGCGGCGCTCGTCGGGGGCTTCGAGCGCGGCGACGAAGGTCTCGACGAGCAGCACGTGGCCGAAGCGGGTACGGCCGCCGGTGAGCGAGTACGGGCGCACCCGCGCGGGCCGTTTGTCGGCTCCGCGCACGGGGAGCCTGCGGGCGGGTTCAGCAGCGGGGGTCACTGGGCGCTCTCCATCGATTTGCGCAGCTCACTGCGGAGTTCGGGGGTGAGTACGTGTCCGGCACGGCCGACGAACAGCGCCATGTGGTAGGCGATGACGCCCATGTCGCAGTCGGGTGTGGCGTGCACACCGAGCAGCGAGCCGTCGCTGATCGACATGACGAAGACACTGCCTTCGTCCATGGCGACCATGGTCTGCTTGACGCCACCGCCGTCCATCAGCTTCGCGGCGCCGACGGTGAGGCTGCCGATGCCGGAGACGATGGTCGCCAGATCGGCGCTGGAGCCGCGGGGGCCGTCCTGTCGGCCGGTCACCTGGGCGTTCTGGTGTCCGGGATCGGAGGACAGCAGCATGAGTCCGTCGGACGAGACGACGGTGACCGAGTGGACCCCTGGCACCTCCTCCACCAGATTGCTCAGCAACCAGTGAAGGTTCCGGGCCTCGGTACTCAGCCCGAATGTGATGGGCGCAGTCAACTGCGTGCCTCCTCGACTGTGTCCCCCGTCTCCCCGGTTCGGCCATCGGTACGGCCTGCCGGCTCAGTGTGCTCGGTACGTGTGGTGCCTCCGGCCGGGGCCGTGGCCTCGGCGATCTCCGCCTCGACGTCCCGGCGGCCGTTCTTCGCGCCCTGGTGGAAGCCGCCGAGCCGGCGGCGCAGGGCCTCCTTGTCCACGCTGCCCGTGCGCTCGGGTGCGGGGGCAGCCGCGGGCTTGACGACCTTGGGGGTGCGCTTGGGCAGCCCCTTGTCGGTGATCCGCTCGGGCTCGGGGTGACGCGGCCCCGGCAGCGCGTCGGCCACGGGGGTCGGGGCGGGGGTCGCGACGGGCTCGGGGGTCGCGACGGGCTCGGGGGTCGCGACGGGCTCGGGGGCCGGGGCGGGCTCGGGGGCCGGGGCGGGCTCGGGGGCCGGGGGGCTGAGCTCCGGGCCGGGCGGCTGCTGCGTGCCCTCGTCGGCGGTGCGCTCGTGGCGATCGGGGCCGATGGCGTACGGGCCGGCGGCGGACGCGGGCTCCGAGCCGTCATCGAGGGCGGGGGCGTGCGTGAACTCGGGCACGTCCTCGAACTCGGGCACCCGCGGGAGCCTGACCTGCATCGTGGTCTCGGCCTCGGACTCCGCGGGCAGCACGGGCTCCGGGTCCGGGGTGGGCTGCGCCGCCTGCGCGGCCTCGGGCTCTTGGGCGACCGGGGGTGCGTGGTCGGGGGCGGCGAGGGCCCCGGCCTCCGGGCCGGGCGCGGGAACGGCTGCCGGGCCCGCCTCGGCGATGGTCTGCTCTGCGGCCGCGATCAGCGGGTCTCCGGGCAGCGCGAGGGTGCGGCGCGGCAGGGCGTTGGAGTTTGCCTCGGCGACCGACCCGGGGAGGTTCAGCGTGGGCGCGTCGCCGAGGGGCGTGACCGGCGGCGGGGTCGCGGCCGGGGGCGCCTTCGGAAGCAGCGCCTGGGGCAGCACGACGACCGCGGTCACCCCGTTGCCCTTCTGCTCGCGCAGCTGGACCCGTACGCCGTGGCGCGCGGCCAGCAGCGAGGTCACCTGGAGACCGAGGCCGGCCCCGTCGGCACTCTGCTCCCCCGCCTCGAAGAGCGAAGGGTCACCGAGGCGGGTGTTGAGCTCGCCCATCCGTACGGACGACATGCCGATGCCCTCGTCCTGCACGGAGAGCATCACCTCACCGGTCTCCAGCAGCCAGCCGGAGAGCTGGACATGGGAGTCGGGCGGGGAGAACGAGGTGGCGTTCTCCAGGAGTTCGGCGACGAGGTGGCTGAGGTCGTCGGCGGCGAACCCGGCGATCTGGGCGTGCGGCGGCAGGGACTGGATGGTGACCCGCTCGTACCGCTCGATCTCGCTGACGGCGGCGCGCAACACGTCGACCAGCGGGATCGGCCCCGCGTGCCCGTGGCCGTGCTCGGCGCCCGCGAGGACCAGCATGTTCTCGCTGTGGCGGCGCATGACGGTGGCCATGTGGTCGAGCTTGAACAGCGTGCTCAGCCGCTCCGGGTCCTGCTCGCGCTCCTCCAGGGACTCGATGACGCCGAGCTGGCGCTCCACGAGACCGAGGGTCCGCAGCGACAGGTTCACGAAGGTGTGGTGGACGGTGTTCTTGAGCTTCTCCAGCTGGGCCGCCAGATCGGCGGTGTGGACCTGGAGTTCGGCGCGCTGGAGGGTGAGGGCCTCGCGGCCGGCGATCAGTTCGCCGCGCTCGCTCTCCAGCTTCTCGAACCGCCCGTTGAAGTCGTGGAGCAGTCCGTGCAGCCGGCCGTGCAGGGCGTTGATGGACCGGACGACCTGTGCGAACTCGTCGTTGCGGCCGGTGTAGCGCACCGGTTCGGCCGTCTCGGGTTCCGCGGCGAGGCGGCCGGCGCCGATCCGCAGGACGGCGAGCGGCTGGGTGAGGGTGCGGGCGACGGCGGTGGAGACACCGACGGCGATGAGCAGACAGCCACCGAGCAGCGCGATCCGCAGTTCGAGCGCGGTGACGTCGTCGTCGCGCAGCTGTCCCAGCCGCTGCACCTGGGCGGTGCCGAGGGCGGACTCGACGCCGCGCATCCGGTCGATCCGGGCGGAGAGTGCCGCCTGGAGCTTCTTGCTGCTGACCTTCTGGTCGGCCTCGGAGAGCTCGGGGCGGTCGGTGAGTCCGGCGAGGTACTTCTCCGCGCTGTTGACCTCGGGGCCGGTGACGGTGGTGGCCAGCTTGTCGCGGGCGGTGGCACCGGCGGCCTGGTCGAAGTCGGCGAGGGCGGAGAGTTCGCCGACCCGGTACTGCTGGGCGGCGCCGCTCAGCTCGTCACGGGTGCGGTCCTCCTTGGTCTCGCCCTCGTCCTGGGTCTGGACGGGCAGGCCGGTGAAGGGGTCGATCTGCGGGGCGGCCGGTTCCTTGCGGGGAACGGCCAGCGCGGCGAGCAGCAGCCCGCGGGTGGCGGAGGCCTGTTCGGTGGCCCGGCCGAGCGCGAGCGGGGCGCGGACCGCCTCGGCGGCGCGCGGCGGGGTCCTGTCCGCGAGCTCGTCGGAGAGGTCGTGGAGCTTGGAGATGACCTCGGTGTACGCCTGGTGGGCCTCCAGCGCGGTGCCCTTGCCGCCGATGGCGTCACGGCGCAGCGAGGGGATGGTGGAGAGGTCCCGGCGCAGAACGGCGGAGGCCGCGTCCCGGATCTCGTCCACCTGCTGGTCGACACGGGCGCTGCGGCTTCCCGCGGCACCGCTCGTCGAGCCCAGCTTGCCCTCCCGGCCGCCCGCGATGAAAGCGGTGACCTCGTCGCGCTCGTCGGCGAGGGAGTGCGCGAGCGCGATGGCCTGCTGGTTCAGCTCCGCGAGGGTGACCAGCCGCTGCGACTCGGTCAGGTCGGAGGAAGCACTCAGGCACGCCGGCGCTCCCGCGGCTATGACAGTGATCCCGACGACCGCGACGCCTGCGACGAGCCGGCTGCGGACGCGCACGGTGCGTCCGCTCTCAGCCGGCGCCGAAGGCGCCACCTCGGAACTGCTGTGCTTGCTGCCCTTGCTCCGAGGCCGCTTCTTCTGCACCGGTGCTCGCAATCTCGACTCGTCCGCCCTTGAAGCAGAGGTGACGCTCGGTCACGTGAACGAGCGCCCCGACCCCTGGTACGGCTTCTGACCATTCCAGTGCATTTGAGAAGGGGGCGCGCATCAACCGCTCCGCCACTCGAACGAGTGAACATCACTCCCGAGTTGGCGAACAAGTCTCCCCCCGGGCCCCCGACGGCACACCTGGACGTTCGGCTGGATCTTCGGGGCAGGCTTTGGCAGGATGCCCGCCCGCACACTTCCCGGAGCGATTCCTTCCGCTCCACCCGCCTGTCTGACCTGCTGGTACGGGCCAATCCCCGGTCCGTGCAGGCTCCGTGAAGGCATCGTGCAGACTGACTGGATGCGCATCGAACTCGCCACCGCCGCCGGCCTCGCCGGACGTCCGAACGAGGACTGGGCAGCCACGGTCCTCCCCGCCTCCGGCCAGGGTGGGGGGCTCGTGCTGCTCGACGGGGTGACACCGCCGCGAGGTGACACCGGTTGTGCGCACTCGGTTCCCTGGTTCACGGCCCGACTGGGCGGCGCCCTGGTCGAACTGTCCGGTTCGCGGCGGGATCTGACCCTGCGGGAGGTCCTCGCGGAGTCCATCCGGCGCACCGCCGACGCACACCGTTCCCGGTGTGACCTTTCTCACGTGCGTACGCCACAGGCGACTGTGGTGGTGGCGCGTTGGGACGAGACGGAGATCGAGCACCTGGTGCTGTCCGACTCGGTACTGCTGTTCGAGTCGCCCGACGGCACCGTCCGCGCCCTGCTGGACGACCGCCTCGACCGGCTCCCGCCGGGCTCCCTCGCCTCCGAGGCGATCGCCGACGCACAGGTGCGGAACAAGGAGGGCGGCTTCTTCACCGCGGCCGCCGACCCTGCCGTGGCGGACCGGGCGGTCACCGGGCGGACGCCGCGCGCCGGGGTGCGGGCGCTCGCCGCGATGACGGACGGGGCGAGCCGCTGGACGGAGATGTTCGGCGAGGGCGACTGGGCCGCCTGCCTCGGGGTGCTCCACAAGGAGGGCCCCCAGGGGCTGATCGACCGGGTCCGGACCCTGGAGGACGCGGACACCGACCGTACGCACCTGCGGCGGAGCAAACTGCACGACGACGCGACGGCGGTCTACGCACAACTGTGAACCGCCCGCGCACGCCCGGCGCGCGACGGCCCGCCCGCGCGGGGCCCCCGGGCCGCGCGCCGGCCGGTCCGCGGCCCGACGGCCGCTCAGTCCTCGGCGCGGGCGTTCAGCTGGTGCAGCAGCCGGGCCAGCTCGGCCACCTCGGCACGGTCCCAGTCGGCGAGCTTGCGCACATAGCGGTCGCGACGCGCGTCCCTGACGCTGCGGAAGCGGTCGAGGCCCTCGTCCGTGAGGTGGACGAGGAAGGCCCGCCCGTCCGCCGGGTCGGGCTCGCGCGCCACCAGTCCGAGGGCTTCCAGGGCCCGCAGTTGCCGGCTCATGGTGGCCTTGCCGACGCCGAAGTACGAGGCGAGGTCGGTGGCCCGCTGACGGCCGGCCGATTCAAGCCGTACGAAGAGCCCGTAGGCCGCCGCCTCCAGTTCGGGGTGCACCTCGCGGGCCATCTCCCCGGAGTTGGCCCGGGCGCGGCGCAGGAACACCGCCAACTCCAGCTCCAGGGCGAGGAACTCGTGGTCCACACCACTTCCTCCGGTTGCGCCGGGTTCACTCCCGCTTTCGCTCCCGTGCACGTCAACACCCCTCATGAGCTTTCCCGCCACTGAAAGTTTCTTTCGCCGCCGGTCATCGCCGCAGCTCCACCAGTATTTCGCAGGAGTAGACCAACGGCACCGCCCAGGCCCTCTTCCGCGACCCGGGTCTACGTGCGTAGCGTCATGCATGGCATGTTCACACCATGGCATGCCACCAGGGGTGCGTCCGCCGCGCCCCGGGTCAGCAGATCCCCCCACCGAGGCCTCGGAGGCACGCAATGCCCGTGCACAGATCCGGCTCCAAGACAGTCCGTCGCTCGCGCTTCGCAGCGGCGGGAACTCTGCTCGCAGCTCTCTCCCTCCTCGTCGCCCTGCCCGGCGCCGCAGGCGCCGCCCCCACCGCCGGAGATCCCACGAAGCCCGCCCGGGGCACGGCCACGATGGGCATGGGTGTCGTCGCGCACGACGGCCAGGGCGGACTGCCCACCACTCGCGCGGTCCAGACCGAAGGCGTGGACGTGAGCGGCCACCAGAACGCCGTGGCCTGGTCGACGCTCTGGAACAGCGGAGTCAAGTGGGCCTACGTCAAGGCCTCGGAGGGCACGTACTACACGAACGAGGACTTCGCCCAGCAGTACAACGGCTCGTACAACGTCGGGATGATCCGCGGCTCGTACCACTTCGCCACTCCGGACACCACGAGTGGCGCCGTCCAGGCCAACTACTTCGTGGACCACGGCGGCGGCTGGTCCAAGGACGGCAGGACGCTGCCGGGCGTGCTCGACATCGAGTGGAACCCGTACGGCGCGCAGTGCTACGGCAAGACCGCGGCCGGAATGGTCTCCTGGATCCGTGACTTCGTGAACACCTACAAGGCGCGCACCGGACGCGACGCGGTCATCTACACCGCGACCAGCTGGTGGCAGGCCTGCACCGGCAACAACGCCGGCTTCGCCACGACGAACCCGCTCTGGGTGGCCCGCTACAACACCACGGTCGGCGAACTCCCGGCCGGCTGGGGCTTCTACACGATCTGGCAGTACACCTCGTCCGGCCCGACAGTGGGCGACCACAACCACTTCAACGGCGCCCTCGACCGCGTACAGGCGCTGGCGAACGGCTAGGCACTTCGCCGCCGGCAGCCGCCCGGCAGCCCTTTCCCCCGCAGAGCCCGGTGACGCACCCCGTCGCCGGGCTCTGTGCCGTCCACCGCTCCGACCAGGCGTGACGCCCTCCCGGTAGCCCCACCCTCCCCCTATACATGCCGTGTATACGCGATGTGTATAGTCCTTGCAGGTCGCATGTAAGTGCGACATAAGCAACGAGGGAGTGACCTGCCTTGCCCAATAGGACGAAGTCGATCGGTACGGGGTTGGCCGTCGCTCTTGTGACGGCGCTCACGCTGACGCTGAGCGGCTGCTCGATGGAGACCACGGCCCCCGGGTCCGCCCGCAGCGACGCGGGGTCGGACGCGAAGGGCTCGTTCGGCCCGGTGGACTGCCGCAAGGCCAAGTGCATCGCGCTCACCTTCGACGCGGGCCCGGCCGAGGACACCCCCCACCTGCTGGACATCCTCAAGAAGGAGAAGGTCCACGCGACCTTCTTCCTGCTGGGCAAGAACCATGTGAAGAAGCACCCCGACACCGTCCGCCGCATCGCGGCGGAGGGACACGAGGTGGCCAACCACACCTGGTCGCACGAGATCCTGACGGACAAGAAGCCCACGGAGATACGCGCCGAGCTGGAGAAGACGCAGGACGCGATCGAGGAGATCACCGGCAAGAAGCCGCGGCTGATGCGCCCGCCGCAGGGCCGCACCGACGACACGGTCTCCGGGATCAGCAAGGACCTCGGCCTGTCGCAGATCCTGTGGAACGCCACCGCCAAGGACTACTCGACGACCGACTCCGCGCTCATCAAGAAGCGGATACTCGACCAGGCGACCAAGGACGGCATCATCCTGCTGCACGACATCTACAAGGGTTCGGTGCCCGCGGTGCCCGGCATCATCGACGAGCTGAAGAAGCGCGGCTACACCTTCGTGACGGTGCCCGAGCTGATGGCACCCGCCGAGCCGGTGCCGGGGACCATCTACCGCCCCTGATCCGGCTCCCCCGCTCACGCGGAACGGCCCGCCTCCCCGCGAAGGGAGAACGGGCCGCCCGTACCGGCCGTGTCCGTGATGCCACGTCCGTCACGCCGTGACCTTCACGCCGCGGCCGGGATCCTCCGCTCCGCCGGGGCCGTGGCCGGGGCGAGGGCGATCTCCAGTACCTGGCGGACGTCGGTGACCGGGTGGACCTCCAGTGTGTCCAGCACCTCCGCGGGGACGTCGTCCAGGTCGGGCTCGTTGCGCTTCGGGATCACCACGGTGGTGATGCCGGCCCGGTGCGCGGCGAGCAGCTTCTGCTTCAGGCCGCCGATCGGCAGGACCCTCCCGGTCAGCGAGACCTCACCGGTCATCGCCACGTCGGTGCGGACCAGCCGTCCGGAGAGCAACGAGGCCAGCGCCGTCGTCATCGTGATGCCGGCACTCGGACCGTCCTTCGGCACCGCACCCGCCGGGAAGTGGATGTGCGCACCGCGGTCCTTCAGGTCCGCGACCGGCAGTTCCAGCTCCGCGCCGTGCGAGCGCAGGAAGCTCAGCGCGATCTGGGCGGACTCCTTCATGACGTCGCCGAGCTGACCGGTCAGGGTCAGTCCGGACGCCCCGGTCTCCGGGTCGGCTAGCGACGCCTCCACGAAGAGGACGTCACCGCCCGCCCCGGTCACGGCGAGTCCGGTGGCCACGCCCGGCACCGCGGTGCGGCGCTCGGCCGGGTCCTGGGCGGACTCGGGGACGTGGTGCGGCCGGCCGATGAGACCGCGCAGGTCTTCGTCGGTCACCGTGAACGGCAGTTCGCGGTCGCCGAGCTCGTGCTGGGCCGCGACCTTGCGCAGCAGCCGGGCGACGGCCCGCTCCAGGTTCCGGACCCCGGCCTCCCTCGTGTACTCGCCGGCCAGCTTGCGCAGCGCCGACTCGTCGAGGGTGACCTCGGCCTTCTCCAGACCGGCCCGCTCCAGCTGGCGCGGGAGCAGGTGGTCGCGGGCGATGACGACCTTCTCGTCCTCGGTGTAGCCGTCGAGCCTGACCAGCTCCATCCGGTCGAGCAGCGCCTCAGGGATGGAATCCAGAACGTTGGCCGTGGCCAGGAAGACGACATCGCTGAGGTCGAGTTCGACCTCCAGGTAGTGGTCGCGGAAGGTGTGGTTCTGCGCCGGGTCGAGCACTTCGAGGAGGGCTGCGGCAGGGTCGCCCCGGAAGTCGGAGCCGACCTTGTCGATCTCGTCGAGCAGGACGACCGGGTTCATCGAACCGGCCTCCTTGATGGCGCGCACGATGCGGCCCGGGAGCGCGCCGACGTACGTACGCCGGTGGCCCCGGATCTCCGCCTCGTCCCGGACACCGCCGAGTGCGACGCGGACGAACTTGCGGCCCATGGCGTGCGCCACGGACTCACCGAGCGAGGTCTTTCCGACCCCGGGAGGCCCGACGAGCGCCAGCACGGCGCCGCCGCGCCGGCCTCCGACCACGCCCAGCCCGCGGTCGGCGCGCCGCTTGCGCACCGCGAGGTACTCGGTGATGCGCTCCTTCACGTCCTGCAGGCCCGCGTGTTCGGCGTCGAGGATCTCCTGGGCGCCCTTGATGTCGTACGCGTCCTCGGTCCGCTCGGTCCACGGCAGTTCGAGGACGGTGTCGAGCCACGTCCTGATCCAGGAACCCTCGGGGCTCTGGTCGGACGAGCGCTCCAGCTTGTCGACCTCCTTGAGCGCGGCCTCGCGGACGTGCTCGGGAAGGTCGGCGGCCTCGACGCGTGCCCGGTAGTCGTCGGACTCGTCCTCCGGGTCGCCGTTGAGTTCGGAGAGCTCCTTGCGTACGGCGTCGAGCTGGCGCCGCAGCAGGAACTCACGCTGCTGCTTGTCGACGCCCTCCTGGACGTCCTTGGCGATCGACTCGGCGACGTCCTGCTCGGCGAGGTGCTCGCCGAGCCACTGGATGGCGAGCTTCAGCCGGGCCACCGGATCGGCGGTCTCCAGCAGCTGCACCTTCTGGGTGGTGGTGAGGAAGGGGGAGTATCCGGAGTTGTCGGCGAGGGCGGAGACGTCCTCGATCTGCTGGACCCGGTCCACGACCTGCCAGGCGCCGCGCTTCTTCAGCCAGCTGGTGGCGAGTGCCTTGTACTCCTTGACCAACTCGGCTGTGGCTCCGGGGAGGGGCTCGGGGACGGAGGCGTCGACCCGGGTCCCTTCCACCCAGAGCGCGGCACCGGGACCGCTGGTCCCGGCCCCGATCCGCACGCGGCCGCGGCCGCGGATGAGCGCGCCCGGGTCGCCGTCCGAGAGCCGTCCGACCTGCTCGACGGTCCCGATGACACCGATCCCGGTGTAGGTCCCGTCGATGCGCGGAACGAGCAGCACCTCGGGCTTGCCGCCGCCCTCGCGGGCTGCGGCCTGCGCGGCTTCCACCGCGGCACGTACATCACTGTCGGACAGGTCCAGAGGTACCACCATGCCGGGCAGCACGACCTCGTCGTCGAGCGGCAGCACAGGCAGGATGAGCGGTGTGACCGCATTGGACTCAGTAGCCATGATCTCCCCTTCGGCAGTCAAGTTGAGCTATGCAGACTCAATGCTCCTGAGCCGCCGAATGTTCCCCGGGCTGTGTTCGCTGTGAGCGATCGCGGTATGACGGTGGCGGCATGCCTTGGGTGCAACGCCGTGCGGGACCGCCGTAGTCCCGCGCCCCGCCGGCCCACGTGCGCGAGGCCGTGGGCGAAGCCGCACCCGAGGTCGTGCGGCACATCGTGCGCGAAATTCCGTGGAGGGTGAGGGTCCGGCCGACCAGGATGGACCCATGACCGATTCCCTCCTTCCTGTGCAGGCCCTGCTCGTCGTGGACGTCCAGAAGGCCGGGGTGACCGGAGAGCGGGCCGTGCCCGGAGCGGCCGGACTCCTGGAGCGGACCGCGGACCTGATCGCGCGGGCACGGCAGAGCGGTGCACTCGTCGTGCACCTCCAGAACGACGGCGCCCCCGGCTCGGGCGACGAGCCCCATGCGCCGGGCTGGGCCCTCCACCTGCCGGTCGAGGCGGGACCCACGGAGTCCGTGATCCGCAAGACCCGGGACGACGGCTTCGCCGGCACGTCGCTGGGCTCCCTGCTGGGCGGAGCTGGCGTCGAGGCGGTCGCCGTCTGCGGCGTGATGTCGGAGATGTGCGTCCAGGCGACGGCCCGCACGGCCCTGGCCCTGGGCTACCGGGTCGTTCTCCCCTACGACGCGCATGCGACGCAGGACATCCCGGCAGCTCCGGGGATCAGCGAGGCGGTCCCGGCCGCCGTGGTCTCCCGGGTCGCCGCATGGGCGGTCAGCGCGGATGCGGACGTCACCACGCCGGCCGCCGACGTGCCGTTCGCGGCGCCGCCGAAGGCGTAGCCGGGTCACGGGGACACGCCGTGGTCAGGGGGGAGCCGGGCGGGCAGAGTACCCGTATGAACGACGACCGAGGGCTGAACCGGGACGGCACGATCGCGCGGGAGGGCTCACTGAGCCGGGTCCAGGAGCGGTTCGCGCCCGTCGTCGCGGCGGCCCGTTCCCGGATCGCCGAGGTCTTCGGTCCCGCCCGGCTGGACAGCGCCTATGTGTACGGCAGCATTCCGCGCGGCACGGCCGTTCCCGGGGTCTCCGATCTCGACCTCCGGCTCGCCCTCCACGACGAGCCCACCGACGCCGACCGCGCCGACGCGAACACGATCGAGACCGCGCCTGACCGCGCATTCCCCCAGATCAACGGTGCCGGGATCCTGCCGGCCAGCAGACGCACCCTGCTGAGCGACCTCGAACGTCACGATGCCGGATTCTTCGTCGCCTGCCTCTGCACCCCGCTGCTCGGCAACGACCTCGCCGGGCAGCTCCCCCGGTACCGCCCCACTTCCCTGCTCGCCCGCGAGACGAACGGCGACCTCGCACTCGTACTCCCGCGCCGGCGCGCCCGAGCCTCCGAAGCCACCACGGACGAGGGACGCAGGACCCTCAGCCGCGTCGTCTCCCGCCGCATCGTCCGCACGGGATTCACCCTGATCACGCCCCTCTGGGGCGGCTGGACCAGCGACCTGGGCGAGTGCGCCGCGCTCTTCGGCCGCTACTGCCCCGAGCGCGCCGGGCAGATGCGTGGGGCCGGGGCCTTGGGCCGCACACCCACGGCCGATCCGGCGGTCCTCACCCCGCTCGTCGACGATCTCGCGCCCTGGCCGGCGGCCGAACACATCGCGGTGCACGGCGAGAAGGCGCCACGCCCCTGACCTCATCCGGACGCGCCGTGCGTGAACCGAGCGGCATCCGGCCGTCGATAGAGGAGGTGTGAGCCACTTGCGCCCCTCGGGGGACGACCGGAACGACGAAGCACTGCTGCGTGCCGTCGCACAGGGGGACACGACCGCGCTGGCCACCCTCTACGACCGGCACGCCGGCTGGCTGCTGGCCCGGCTGAACCGCCGGTGCCCGGACGCCGAGACCGTACGGGAGGTGCTGCAGGACACCTTCGTCACGGCCTGGCGCTCCGCCGGTACGCACCGGGGCGCCGAGGCGGGCGGCTGGCTCTGGGTGATCGCCGCCCGCCGGCTGGTCGACGCGCAGCGGACCCGGGCCAGGACGGAGCGCGTGGCACGGGCCGAGAGCACCGGCGGCACGGAGTGGGCGGCCCCCGTGCCGTCCGCCGAGGACCGGGTCCTGGCCGGTCTGGAGTACGGCGACGTGGGTGCCGCGCTCGACCGGATCTCGCCCGAGCTCCGGGAGGTCCTGCGGGCGACGGTCATCGACGGGCTGACGACCCGGGAGGCCGCCCGGCTGCTCGGCATACCGGAGGGGACGGTCAAGACCCGGGCCATGCGGGCCCGGCGCGAGCTGCGGGCGGCACTGGACCGGCTGGTTGTGGAGAACGGTCCGTTGGGAGGCACGGCATGACGGCCTGGCATGTGGGAGACGAACTGGCCGGGCGGTACGCGGCGGGGACCGCCGCCGAGACCGACGCCTGGTCGCTGGAGAAACACGTCGAGTCGTGCGCGCACTGTGCGGGCCGGGTCTCGGCGGCGGTACGCGGTCGGGGGGCCGCGGCACTGCTGCTGGAGGGGGTGCGCGCGGCGGTACTCGAAGCCGCGGAGACCCAGCCGGTACGGGGGCGGGCACGGGGGTGGGGGCGCTCGTGGGTACGGGGGCGGGCGCGGGGGCGGGCGCGGGGGCGGGTCCGGGCGTGGGGGCGCTCGTGGGGCGGGGGGCGCCCACGGTTGCCTGCGCCGGGGCCCGCCACCCGGATCGGCCGGTTGCTGTGGGCCGCCGGGCCGGCCCTGCGGGGGTCGTGGGCGGCGGCGCTGGTGCTGGTAGCGCTCGGGGCCGTCGCCCTGGCGTACGGGGGCGGGCTCGGCGGCACGGTGCGGCCCCTGCTCCTCGTCGTCGCGCCGGTGCTGCCGCTCGCCGGGGTCGGCGTCTCGTACGGGCGCTCCGCCGACCCGATGCACGAGATCACCGCGACGACTCCGGGCGGCGGGCTGCGGCTGCTGCTGGTCAGGACCGCCGTGGTGCTCGCGGTGACCGTCCCGGTGCTCGCCCTCGCCTGGGCGGTGCTGCCCGCGTCGGCCGACGGACCGGGCGCCCTGGCCTGGCTGCTGCCGGGCGTCGCCATGACGCTGGGGGCGCTGGCGCTCGGCTCGTACGTCGGCTGCCGCACCGGCGCCTCGTCCGTCGCCGCGTGCTGGGCCGCCGCCGTCGTCGTACCGGCATTCAGCACATCACAGCCGAGGCTCGACGAGCCGCTCGCGGCAGCCTCCGGCTACTTCGCGGGGCCCGCCGCCCAGGGCGCCTGGGCGGCCTCGGTGGTGCTCTGCGCCGGCCTGCTGGCGCTGCGCCGCAGATCCTTCGACCACCTGGAGACATCATGAGCGTGATCGCGTGAACAGCACGGTGAGAGTCTCGGGGCTGACGGTCCGGCATCGCCGTACGACCGCCCTGGACGGCGTCGATCTGGACTTCGCACCCGGCGTGCACGGACTCCTCGGACCGAACGGCGCGGGCAAGACATCGCTGATCAGGGTGGTGGCCACGGCAACCGCGCCGACCTCCGGCCGGATCGAGCTGCTGGGCAGCGAGGTGGGTGCGGACGCGGACCACCGCAGCCGGGCCGCGGTCCGGCGCAGGCTGGGCTACCTGCCGCAGGAGTTCGGCTACTACCCGGGCTTCACCGTCCGCGAGTTCGTCGCCTACGTGGCGTGGCTCAAGGAGATGGACGGCGCCCTGATCGCGGGAGCCGTGGAGCGTGCGGTGGACCGGGTGGGCCTGACGGACCGGATCGACGCCCGGATGAAGACCCTGTCGGGCGGCATGGTCCGGCGCGTGGGCATCGCACAGGCGATCGTCAACGAGCCGGAGCTGCTGCTGCTCGACGAGCCGACGGCCGGGCTGGACCCGGAGCAGCGGGTGGAGTTCCGCACCCTGATGCGTGAGCTGGGCGAGCGGTCCACGGTGATCCTCTCCACGCACCTGGTCGAGGACGTGGCCACCGCCTGCGCGGACGTGACCCTCGTCGAAGGGGGCCGGATCGCGTACCGGGGGACGACGGCCGAGCTGGCGGCCCTCGGCAGCGACGGGGACGGGCTCGACGGCAGCCCCATCGAGCGCGGCTACACCGCCGCTCTGCACACCCACCGCGCGACGGCGGGCGTCCGATGACGTCCACCGGCACCCTCACCACCGAGCGGCAGGACCCCCCGGGGCCCCGCTCCACCCGCTCGCAGGACGCGTACCGGCCGACGCTCCGCGTCCTGCGGACGGAGCTGCGCCGCGGCGTCGCGCCGTGGACCGGGCTCTGCACTGCGGTGCTGCTCGCCGTCACCATGGCGGCCAAGGCCGATACCTGGCAGGGGAGCTGGGGTGAGACCCAGGGGCTGCTGCACTCCGCGGCCACGCTGCTCGCCGGTCCGCTGGTGGCTGCGGCCTCCTGCTGGCAGGGCGCCCGCGAGCACCGGCGCTCGACCACCGAACTCCTCGGCTCCACCCCGCGCGCCCGGTCCTCGCGGGTCGTGGTGGCCGCGCTGCCGCTCGCGCTGTGGGCGGTCGCCGGGTATCTCGCCGTGCTGGCCGCCGCACTGCTGGCCACCTGGCCGTACGCGGGGGGCGGCAGCCCGTTCCCGTCCTTCGCCGTCGCGGACGCCGCGTTCCTGGTGGCCGTCGGGCTGGTGGGATTCGTCGTCGGTCAGCGGTGCCGGTGGCGGCTGACCGCGCCCGTCCTCGCCGTGCTGCTGTACATCGCGCTCGGCGTGCCGAGCTACTCCGGTTCCACGGGCCGGTTCCTCGACCCGGCCGAGCAGTACGTGCTCGACAGGTCGCTGCCCGTGTGGTGGTTCGCCCCCGCGATGGTGGCGTGGACCTGCGGTCTCGCCCTGGCGGCTCTGGTCGCCCACGCGGCCGGGCGGCGGTACCTCGCCGTCGTGCCGCTCGCCGTGGCGGCGGCGGTCGCCCCCCTGATCATGCACACGGGCCAGGACCTGGTGCGGGAGGACCCGGCTGCCGCCCGGCTCGTCTGCACGGACGGCACCCCGCAGCTCTGCCTGAGCGAGTACGACAGGTCGCTGCTGCCGCAGGTCTCCGGGGCGCTGTCCGGGCTGTTCGGCCGGCTGGACGGAGTGCCGGGGGCACCGGTCCGCTATGTGGACCAGGATCCCCTGCACGGGCCGGACGATGTCCAGGTGCCGACGCCGAACCTCGGCTGGTACCTCCTGCGGGGGCGGCTGCAGCACTCGGAGGACTTCGCCTGGCAGGTGGCCCACGGCGTGGCGAACCGGGACTGCCCGGATTCCTTCGGCGAGGAGTCCGCCGACAGCGATCGGGTCATGGCGACCGACCTCGCCGTCACCGACTGGCTCGCGGGCCTCGCATCGCAGACCCCCGACGCGGAGAAGACCCCGCAGCTCCGCCGGCTCGAAGCCATGCCGGCCCCCGAGCGCCGGGCCTGGCTCGGCCGTTTCCTGGCCACGCACACGAGCTGCTCCCCGTCGGAGGTGCCCGTCCTGTGAACCCCGCCACCGGCGCCGCCACGAGGCGTTCCGCGCTCCGGCCGGAACTTCCCGTCCTCTATATGCGCTCCCGCGGCCTCCCCCGTACCGCCGCCACGCTGACCTGCATCGTTCTCCTCGCCGCCTGGGCCGCCGACCGGTTGGAGGACCGTTTCGACCCGAGCGCCCGCGTCCCGGTCCTCGTGCTGGCACCGCTGCTGGTGTCCGCGGCCATCGGCACCGGCCTGTACGCCGCCGCCGACGAGCTCGACCGGACCGCCGTCCTGCGCTGGTGGCCGCGGCGGCTGCTGCATCTGCTCGCGCTCACGGTCCCGGCCGCGGCGGCTCTCGCGCTGGCCGTCCCCGGGCACCCCGAGACGTTCGGCGCACCCGGCATGATCCGTAACGTGCTCGGCGCCACCGGAGTGGCGGCCGCCTCCGCCGCCCTGATCGGGGCCCGGCTGAGCTGGCTGCCGATGACGGTGTACAGCAGCGCGGTGTACCTGGCGGCCCCGCGCACCCCAGGAGGTGCGGCATCCGTGTGGGCCTGGCCGATGCAGCCCGGGCCGCAGGCCGGGGCGTGGGTGGTGGCACTGCTGGCGTACGTGGCGGGGACCGCGCTGTTCGCGGTACGGGGGGCCCGCCGGGAACGCGGCTGACCGCGCCCCGTTCGGCCGGGGTTCTGGCAAATCGCTGGCCCGGTCGCTGCCGGGCGGACAGGATGGCGGCGACACCGTCCGCCATCCACCGGAGAGCAGCGCCATGCCCCTCGGCCTCGGCCCCGACGCCCTCGCCCCCGTCGTCCTGGACCGCCGTGAAGGACCCCACGGAGAGGTCGTCCTGCGCAGGCGGGGCGACGACTTCGAGATCATCGCCAACGGATGCTTCCTGATGGACACCTCCGACGGGCGCTCGGAGCGGCTGCTGATCGACGCCGCGCTCGACGCCCTGCCCGCGGACCGGCCCGCTCCGGCGGTGCTCATCGGCGGTCTCGGCGTCGGCTTCTCCCTCGCCCGGGCCGCCGACGAACCGCGATGGGGGCGGATCGCGGTCGCCGAGCGGGAGCGGGCCATCGTCGGCTGGCACCTGGACGGGCCGCTGGCCGGTATCTCGGGGGCCGCGCTCGCCGATCCACGGACCGTGGTCCTGACGACGGACCTCGTCGCGTACCTCCGTACGACTACGGACCGTTACGACGCACTGTGTCTGGACATCGACAACGGGCCGGACTGGACCGTCACCGAGGACAACGGGAATCTCTACTCCCCCGCCGGACTCGCCGACTGCCACGCGCGGCTCACGCCGGGCGGCGTGCTCGCGGTGTGGTCCGCACAACCGTCCGGGGAGTTCGAACAGGCCTTGCGCAATGCCGGATTCCATGGGGTAAGGACGGAAGAAGTAGGCGTTGCCCGAGGTGTGCCCGACGTGGTCCATCTCGCAATTCGAGCAGCCTGAGATCCCCCCGCCGGGTATCCGGGGCCGGGGACGCCCGGGGTCCAAGCGCCACAAGCGCGACACTCCGCCGCCTCTGTTCCCCTCGACCGCGCCTGCGGCCTTGCACCCTGCGTAGCCGGAAGCCCTCCGCTGCCTTTACGCTGCTGACCGATAGCGGGATCACCCACGAAATTCACGAGCGAAGACCGTACGTCCGGGGGAATGGCCCCCGCGAAAACGGGCAGGGGCGGGGCGATGGAACAAACACACACCACCCACACAGGTGTCGCGGCCACCCCGGGCGCACAGCGCCGCGTGCTGGTGGTCGAGGACGACCCCACGATCGTCGATGCCATTTCCGCCCGCCTGCGGGCCGAGGGCTTCCTGGTGCAGACCGCACTCGACGGCCCCGCGGCCGTGGACGCGGCCGAGGCCTGGCAGCCGGATCTGATGGTGCTCGACATCATGCTTCCCGGCTTCGACGGCCTGGAGGTCTGCCGTCGCGTACAGGCCCAGCGCCCGGTGCCGGTGCTGATGCTGACCGCCCGGGACGACGAGACCGACATGCTCGTCGGTCTCGGCGTCGGCGCCGACGACTACATGACGAAACCGTTCTCCATGCGTGAGCTGGCGGCCCGGGTCCACGTGCTGCTGCGCCGGGTGGAGCGGGCCGCGCTGGCCGCCGTGACCCCGCGCAGCGGAATACTGCGCCTCGGCGAGCTCGAGATCGACCACGCGCAGCGCCGGGTTCGGGTGCGCGCGGACGACGTCCATCTGACGCCGACCGAGTTCGATCTGCTGGTCTGCCTGGCCAACACCCCGCGCGCGGTGCTCTCCCGTGAGCAGCTGCTGGCGGAGGTCTGGGACTGGGCGGACGCCTCGGGCACCCGTACCGTCGACAGCCACATCAAGGCCCTGCGCCGGAAGATCGGCGCGGAGCGGATCCGTACCGTGCACGGTGTCGGTTACGCGTTGGAGACCCCGGCGCCATGACCCGGCCCGGACCGGGGCTCCGGCCGTTCTCCATCAAGGCCAAGCTGGGCACGCTGGTCGTGGTGTCGGTGTTCATCACGACCGGGCTGCTGATGGTGGCTTTGCGCACGCGCACCGAGCTGCGGTTCATCACCGTGTTCTCGGTGATCGCGACCCTGCTGATCACCCAGTTCGTGGCGCACGGTCTGACCGCGCCGCTGGACGAGATGCGGGCCGTGGCCCGGTCGATCTCGCACGGCGACTACACCAGACGGGTGAGCGGCGCCGACCGGCGCGACGAGCTCGGCGACCTGGCGCAGACGATCAACCTGATGGCCGACGATCTGGCGGCCGTCGACCGGCACCGCAAGGAGCTGGTGGCGAACGTCTCGCACGAGCTGCGTACGCCCATCGCGGCGCTGAGGGCCGTGCTGGAGAACGTCGTGGACGGGGTGTCCTCGGCCGATCCGGAGACGATGCGCACGGCCCTGAAACAGACGGAGCGGCTCGGCAGACTGGTGGAGACGCTGCTGGACCTTTCCCGGCTGGACAACGGCGTGGTCACGCTGAAGGCCCGCCGTTTCGAGGTGTGGCCCTACCTGTCGGGGGTCCTCAAGGAGGCGAACCTCGCCGCCGCGCACCGCCGGCTGTCCTCGGGCTCCGGCAACCACGCCCGCAAGGACGTCCATCTGCACCTGGACGTGTCCCCGCCTGAGCTCACCGCGCACGCGGACGCCGAGCGGCTGCACCAAGTGGTGGCCAACCTGATCGACAACGCGGTGAAGCACAGCCCGCCGCACGGCCGGGTCACCGTGCTCGCCCGGCGCGGTCCGCAGCCCGAGTCGCTGCATCTGGAGGTCCTGGACGAGGGCCCGGGCATCCCGGAGGCCGAGCGCCACCGGGTCTTCGAGCGTTTCAACCGGGGCGAGGTGCCGTCCCCGCACGGTCCGGGCAGCGACGGCGGTACGGGTCTGGGCCTGGCGATCGCCCGCTGGGCGGTGGATCTGCACGGCGGCAGGATCGGCGTGGCCGAATCAGCTCGCGGCTGCCGCATTCGCGTCACTCTTCCGGGGATCCATCAACCGCGAGGTTGACATAGGGTTCGAACCGGAAGGGCACGTTCTACGTGTTCTGTTCAAGGGGTACGGTCCAAGGGGCCGTAACTGCGGTCTCGCGTACCCGGAGCGAAGCGGAACCAAGCTTGTTTCCCGCCATTTCCTGCCCCGAAACCCGACTTCCGATGTGACTTGCACGACGAAGACCGGCCCGGCCTGCATGGAACGGCCGGGGAGGCGTAGCCTTGATTTCCGCTGTCCATCACCTTGTGAAGCGGAAGAGGGCGGTTGCCGCCGTGTCGTCTCAGTCCCCCAGTAACTCGAGCATCTCGACCGACCAAGCCAGCCCGGGTACGAACCCGGCTGCTGCCTTTGGCCCCAATGAGTGGCTCGTCGACGAGATCTACCAGCAGTACCTCCAGGATCCCAATTCGGTCGATCGCGCCTGGTGGGACTTCTTCGCCGACTACAAGCCGGGTACGTCCGGCACGGCGGACAAGCCCGTTCCCGGCGCCGCAGCCGCGGGGGCTGCGGTGCCCGCGGCTCCGGCCGCCACCGCACCGGCCCCGACCACCGCGCCTGCCGCACCTGCGCAGCCCGCGGCTCAGGCACCGGCCGCACCCGCTGCCCCGGCGCCCGCTCCGGTCAAGCCCGCACCTGCCGCCCCGGCGGCTCCGGTGAAGGCCGCACCGGCGAAGGCCGCACCGGCTCCGGCGGCGAAGGCTGCCGCCGCCCCGGCCACCGAGGCCCCGGCCGGTCCGGAGTACGTGACGCTGCGCGGCCCGTCCGCCGCTGTCGCGAAGAACATGAACGCCTCGCTGGAGCTGCCGACGGCCACGTCCGTCCGCGCCGTTCCGGTGAAGCTGCTCTTCGACAACCGCATCGTCATCAACAACCACCTCAAGCGTGCCCGCGGCGGGAAGATCTCCTTCACGCACCTCATCGGGTACGCGATGGTGCAGGCCCTCAAGGCCATGCCGGCGATGAACTACTCCTTCGCGCAGAAGGACGGCAAGCCGACCCTGGTCAAGCCGGAGCACGTCAACCTCGGCCTCGCCATCGACCTGGTGAAGCCGAACGGCGACCGCCAGCTGGTCGTCGCGGCCATCAAGAAGGCCGAGACGCTCAACTTCTTCGAGTTCTGGCAGGCCTACGAGGACATCGTCCGCCGGGCCCGCAACGGCAAGCTCGGCATGGACGACTTCACCGGCGTCACCGCCTCGCTGACCAACCCCGGCGGGATCGGCACCGTTCACTCGGTGCCCCGCCTGATGCCCGGACAGGGCCTCATCATGGGCGTCGGCGCGATGGACTACCCGGCGGAGTTCCAGGGCACGTCGCAGGACACCCTGAACAAGCTGGGCATCTCCAAGGTCATGACGCTGACCTCGACGTACGACCACCGGGTCATCCAGGGCGCCGCCTCCGGCGAGTTCCTGCGGATCCTCTCCCAGCTGCTGCTCGGCGAGAACGAGTTCTACGACGAGATCTTCAAGGCGCTGCGCATCCCCTACGAGCCGGTCCGCTGGCTCAAGGACATCGACGCCTCGCACGACGACGACGTCACCAAGGCCGCGCGGGTCTTCGAGCTGATCCACTCCTACCGGGTCCGCGGCCACGTCATGGCCGACACCGACCCGCTGGAGTACCACCAGCGCAAGCACCCCGACCTCGACATCACCGAGCACGGCCTCACCCTGTGGGACCTGGAGCGGGACTTCGCGGTCGGCGGTTTCGCCGGCAAGACGATGATGAAGCTCCGCGACATCCTCGGCGTGCTGCGTGAGTCGTACTGCCGCACCACCGGCATCGAGTTCATGCACATCCAGGACCCGAAGCAGCGCAAGTGGCTCCAGGACCGGGTGGAGCGTCCGCGCCCCAAGCCCGAGCGCGAGGAGCAGCTGCGCATCCTGCGCCGGCTGAACGCCGCGGAGGCGTTCGAGACCTTCCTGCAGACGAAGTACGTCGGCCAGAAGCGGTTCTCGCTGGAGGGCGGCGAGTCCGTCATCCCGCTGCTCGACGCGGTCATCGACTCAGCCGCCGAGGCCCGCCTCGACGAGGTCGTCATCGGCATGGCCCACCGCGGCCGGCTGAACGTGCTGGCGAACATCGTCGGCAAGTCGTACGCGCAGATCTTCCGGGAGTTCGAGGGCAACCTCGACCCGAAGTCGATGCACGGCTCCGGCGACGTCAAGTACCACCTGGGCGCCGAGGGCACCTTCACCGGTCTGGACGGCGAGCAGATCAAGGTCTCGCTGGCCGCCAACCCCTCGCACCTGGAGGCGGTCGACCCGGTCCTGGAGGGCATCGCCCGCGCCAAGCAGGACATCATCAACAAGGGCGGCACGGACTTCACCGTCCTGCCCGTCGCGCTCCACGGCGACGCGGCCTTCGCGGGCCAGGGCGTCGTCGCAGAGACGCTGAACATGTCGCAGCTGCGCGGCTACCGCACCGGCGGCACCGTGCACGTGGTGATCAACAACCAGGTCGGCTTCACCGCCGCCCCGGAGTCCTCCCGCTCCTCGATGTACGCCACCGACGTGGCGCGCATGATCGAGGCGCCGATCATCCACGTCAACGGTGACGACCCCGAGGCCGTCGTCCGTGTCGCACGGCTCGCCTTCGAGTTCCGTCAGGCGTTCAACAAGGACGTCGTGATCGACCTCATCTGCTACCGCCGCCGCGGTCACAACGAGGGCGACAACCCGCAGTTCACCAACCCGCAGATGTACACCCTGATCGACAAGAAGCGCTCGGTGCGCAAGCTGTACACCGAGTCCCTCATCGGTCGCGGCGACATCACGCTGGAAGAGGCGGAGCAGGCGCTCCAGGACTTCCAGGGCCAGCTGGAGAAGGTGTTCGCGGAGGTCCGCGAGGCCACCTCGCTCCCGGCGCAGCCGCATGTGTCCGAACCCCGGGCCGAGTTCCCGGTGGCCGTGACCACCGCGGTCTCCCAGGAGGTCGTGAAGCGGATCGCCGAGTCGCAGGTCAACATCCCCGACCACATCACCGTCCACCCGCGCCTGATGCCGCAGATGCAGCGTCGTGCGGCCTCCGTGGAGGACGGCACGATCGACTGGGGCATGGGCGAGACCCTGGCCATCGGTTCGCTGCTGATGGAGGGCACCCCGGTCCGGCTCGCCGGCCAGGACACCCGCCGCGGCACGTTCGGCCAGCGTCACGCGGTGCTGGTCGACCAGGTGACCGGCGAGGACTACACCCCGCTGCTCTACCTCACGGACGAGCAGGCCCGTTACAACGTCTACGACTCGCTGCTCAGCGAGTACGCGGCGATGGGCTTCGAGTACGGCTACTCGCTGGCCCGCCCGGAGTCGCTGGTCATCTGGGAGGCCCAGTTCGGTGACTTCGTCAACGGCGCTCAGACCGTCGTCGACGAGTTCATCTCCTCGGCCGAGCAGAAGTGGGGCCAGACCTCCGGCGTCACGCTGCTGCTGCCGCACGGCTACGAGGGCCAGGGCCCGGACCACTCGTCCGCGCGCCCCGAGCGCTTCCTCCAGATGTGCGCGCAGGACAACATGACGGTCGCGATGCCGACCCTGCCGTCGAACTACTTCCACCTTCTGCGGTGGCAGGTGCACAACCCGCACCACAAGCCGCTGATCGTCTTCACCCCGAAGTCGATGCTCCGCCTCAAGGCGGCGGCGTCGAAGGCGGAGGAGTTCACCACCGGCGGCTTCCGCCCGGTGATCGGCGACGACTCGGTCGAACCGAGTGCGGTCCGCAAGGTCGTCTTCTGCGCCGGCAAGGTCTACTACGACCTGGACGCCGAGCGTCAGAAGCGTGGCGACACGGAGACCGCGATCATCCGTCTGGAGCGCCTGTACCCCCTGCCGGGTGCGGAGATCCAGGCCGAGATCGCCAAGTACCCGAACGCGGCGAAGTACCTGTGGGCGCAGGAGGAGCCGGCCAACCAGGGTGCCTGGCCGTTCATCGCCCTGAACCTGATCGACCACCTGGACCTGGCCGTCGGCGCCGACGTCCCGCACGGTGAGCGCCTGCGCCGCATCTCGCGCGCGCACGGCTCGTCCCCGGCGGTCGGCTCGGCCAAGCGCCACCAGGCCGAGCAGGCGCAGCTGGTCGCCGAGGTCTTCGAGGCCTGACCCGCGCACGCACGAACCGAGGGCCCGGCTCCGCGAGATGATCGCGGAGCCGGGCCCTCGGGCGTGGTGTGTGCGGAGCCTGTCCCGGTCGGCCCGGGGCAGGAGCCTGTCCCGGTCGGCCCGGGGCTCGACGAGGTCAGATGATCTGGGGCTCGAAGTCCCAGTAGGGCCGGACGCGGGACCGTGCCGACACCGTGTGAACGTGTTGCGGGCCCAGTGTCTTCACCAGGTCGTCGAGCGCCTCCGACTCGACCTTGTCCGCGTGCTGGCGGTCACGGAGGCCCCGCAGGTCCGCCGCGTGCGCGATGCGGGCGGAGATGGTCAGGGGGTGGGTGCGGCCGAGCACCTCGATGGCCCGGGTACTGATCGTGTCCGTCAGTGCGGCGGCGGACTCCGGGTCGCCCACCAGGTTGCGCAGCGCCGAGGCGTTGACCGCGCAGCCCAGCGTCCAGGGGTGGTTCTCGCCGACGGCCCGGCCCATGTCGATGAGGGCCTCCTCCAGCAGGTGGTGCGCCTGGTCCCGCTCACCGACGTTGCGCAGGATCAGGGCGTGGTTGGCGCGGGTGCCCGCCACATACGGGTGATCCTCACCGAGCATGTCCACATAGCCGCTCACGACCTTCTCGCTTATGGCCCTGGCCTGGTCGATGTCGGCGTGCTCCCGGGCGAAGAAGCTCTGGCTGGCCGCGAACATCATGGTCAGCGGGTCGTTCTCGCCCAGGAACCGCTCGCCTCGTTCCAGTACCCGGGTGAACAGCTCCGAGGCCTTGCTCCGCTCGCCCGTGCGGTACAGGCAGAGGGCGAGGTTGTGCTCGGCGCGAAGGGTCTGCGGGTTGTCCTGGCCCATCACGATGCGGTGCACCCGGACACTCTGGGTCTGGAGCGATTCGGCCTCGTTGTACCGGCCGAGCAGACGCAGGTCGGTGGCGTAGTTGATCTCCGAGTAGAGGGTCCAGCTGTGGCGCGGGCGGAGCAGCTGGCGGCGGGCCTCCAGGGTGCGCTGGTTGAGTGCCAGCGACTCGTTGTACCGGCCGAGCAGCCGAAGCGAAATGGCCAGGTTGTTCTGCGCGTTGAGGGTGCGCGAGTCCTGGTCGCCCAGCAGTTCGCGGTAGGCGCCCAGGACCCATTCGGACATCTCATGGGCCTCTTCGTACCGCCCGAGACCGCGCAGGTCGGCCGCGAGGCCGCCGGCCGCGCGCAGGTGTTCCAGGTTGTGCGCGCCCCGCTCGGCGCGCAGGTGGTCGACGGCGGCCCGCTCGATGGCCTCGGTTCCGGCGTAGTCGCCGACGGCCCGCAGCAGGTTGGCGTAGTTGTAGCTGAGGTCCCAGACGCGCGGGTGGTTCTCGCCGAGCAGCTCGCTCCAGGCGGCCATGGCGCGGGCGCCCAGCTTGATGCCGGCACGGTACTCCCCGGAGAGGTACATGTAGCGCAGGCAGTTGAGCACCAGCGTCTGCACCGCGGGGTCCGTGCTGCGCAGGACGTCCGCCCACTTCAGGTGCGGGGTGATCTCCGCGTACGTGGGCCACAGCCGGGTGTCCGTGGGGCGGCCGGGGTCGGCGGCGGCCAGTGCGCGCCGTACGACGTCGATGAACTCCCGGCGGTCCTGGTCCGGCATGTCCTTGCGGACGATCTGGTGGACCATGCGGTGGAGATAGATCGACTCGCCCGAGGACGCGTCGTCGATGATCGAGTCGTGGGACTCCAGGCGGACCACGGAGTACTGGCGCAGCTGGCCGATCGCCTTGTTCCACAGCAGCGGGTCGTTCATCAGGCCCGAGAGCTGTTCGGGCAGTTCCCCCGACGGCATTTCCTTCAGCAGCCGTACGGGGATGGAGCCGGGTGCGAAGAAGCTGCACAGACGCAGCAGGTCGACGGACTCGGGAACGGTGTCCCGGAGTTTGTTCAGCAGTATCGACCAGGCGGTCTGGAAGGCCAGGGGGAAGTCCGCGGAGACCTTGACGACGTCCTGGTCGATGCCGCCGCCGAGGAGTTCGATGTACTCCTCGACCGACATGTCGGAGTCGTTGAGCCACCCCGCGGTCTGGTCGAGCAGCAGCGGGAGGTCCTCCAGCGCCTCGGCGAGCCGGTCCGCCTCCGTGTGGGTGAGACGTGGGGCACGGCGCCGGATGAAGGCGACCGACTCGTCGCGTTCGTAGACCGGTACCTCGACGAGGTTGCTGTTGTGTTCGCTCCACTCCGGGTTGCGGGAGGTGATCAGGACGTGTCCCGGGCCGGTCGGCACCAGGTCCCAGATCTGGTCGGGTTCGTCCGCGCCGTCCAGGATCAGCAGCCAGTGGCCGTGCGGGTCGCCGCGGCGCAGCGAGTCGCGGACCGCGCGCAGCCTCTCGCCGTACTCGGCGCCGGTGGACAGGCCCAGTTCGGGGGCGAGTTCGGCGAGCTTCTGGCGGTAGAGCGCGCGCCGGTCGGCGGGCACCCACCACACCACGTCGTACGCGGAACCGAAGCGGTAGACGTACTCGGCCGCCAGCTGCGTCTTGCCGACACCCGACATGCCGTGCAGCGTGACCACGCCGGCCCCGGCCCCGGCGTCCTGGAGTGCCTGGTAGGCCTTGTTGAGCAGTTCCTCGCGCCCGGTGAAGCGGGTGTTGCGGCGCGGGACTCCGCCCCACACCTCCGGGGTGTCGGACGGGAACCGGGGGCCCGGCCCGGCCTCGATGTCCTCGGGCAGTGGGCTCGCGGGCAGGCCCAGGTGTACGAGCAGCCGTCGCTCGGCCTCGACCGCGCCGACGTTGGTGAGGTCGGCCGCGCCGAACACGGACGTGGCGCCGGGAAGTGCCGAGGTCGTGATGGACACCGCGGCGAACCGGTCCGGGTCGGGGGCTACGACTGCGCGCAGGGCCCGGTTCCACTCCTCGTGGCTGCGCGGGCCGAGCTGGAAGTACCAGTCGCTGAGCAGGACCAGGACCCGGCCGCGGGAGAGCGTCAGATCCTGGAGCGAGTCCTCCAGCGGGACGTCCACCTGAGGGTCCCAGCGCTGCTGGACGACCGTCACCCCGCGCCGCTCCAGCCGGTCCGCGATCCATGCCGCCCAGGCCCGGTTGAACCCGGCGAAACTGAGGGTGACGGTCCGCGCCCCGACTGCTCCAACTTGCTTACGCGTAGCGGGCATTCAACCGTCTCCCTGACATCGTTGCGAGCCTGTTCACGATACACCGGGGCGTGGTCGCACCGGCCGGAATCACCTGGCCGCTCACGTCCTGCGTGATCCGTTCCTCTGCTGCCATATCACCCTGGCGGTGTTCACGTACGCGTCCGCGCGCGCCAGGTGACCCGTGGGTGGCGGCGAATCCTCCAGACGGTGGTAGAGCGTGATCATCTCGTTGACGAGTACGCGCCCCTGGACGGTCAGCAGGGCCGATCCGGCCAGCGCGGGCAGTACGGCCCCGACCTGTTGACGGCAGCGTGCGTGCTCGGCCCAGGCCAGGTCGCGGTGGGTGACCCGCCGCGCGCCGAGCGCGAAACGCTGCCAGTAGTCGGCGAGCGCGAGGTGCGAGTAGGCGCCCTGGAACAGCCCGTCGAAGGGCCTGGGGTCGGCGCGCCAGGGGGCGAAGTGGCGGGGAGTGGCATCCTCGTGGTGCAGCGGGACGAGTGTGCCGAGCGCGGCGAGCTTGGTGTGCTGGAGTTCGTGCACGAGCGTCGAGGCGAAGTACGCGGGGGTGGCGGGCTTGCTGCTGAGGACCGCGCCGAACGCCTCGCGCCGGGTGCCGCTGCAGTGGGCCGCGGCCTCGCCGGTGGGGCCCGAGCCGGGCGGCGGGCCCAGCGGGACGAGGCAGCGCAGCAGCACGGCAGCTTCGGTGAGCCGGTGCTCACCGCCGACGCGGAGCAGCGGTTCGACTCCGGACCAGGATGCGATCCAGGCCTTGCGTTCGCTGTCGTCGACGTGGGTGGCCGCGCTCAGCCCGTGGCGTTCCAGGCCGGTGCCGCGGGTGCGGTACGGATCGACGTCGTCCAGGGGTACGGGACCGGTGCCGGGCAGCACGGCGGACAGCATGAGCACCGGCAGCCAGCGGGGGTCGGCGGAGCTCAGGGTGCCGTCCGGCTGGGTCCGTACCGTCAGGGGCGGCCCACCGGCCGGCCGTATCGTCATCTCACCGTCGGCGAAGGAGAGTTGGGCCACTCCGGCCGGGGACCGCACCGCCCCCAGCGTGGGCAGGGAGAGCAGGCCGTCGCTTGCGGTGAGCCGGGCGGTGACGGGCATGCCGGCGCGGATCGCGGCCGCTGCCGCCAGTGCCGTGAGATGGCCCAGGCCGGCGAGGAGGCCGGGGCCCGTCCTGGCCGTCGTGGTGAGGCCGGCCAGGAGGCGTTCGGCCCAGGGGCCCGTCATGGGGTGGAACAGCACCGCGCGCGCCGCGGCCCGGTCGGTGCGCTCGGCGGCTTCGAGCAACGCCCAGTCCGCGCGCAGCCGGTCGAGCAGTGGGGGTGGGCACACGGTCGTGGGGGCGGCGGCCGCCGCGTCGAGCACGGCCCTGAGGAGGACGAGGCGGCGGGTGTCCTGATCGCGTACGAGCAGGCCTAGGGTGGCGGCGCTGCCTTCGGTGCGGCCGAGTTCGCGCAGTACGCGATCGGGGATGGCGGAGCTCATGGGGGGTCTCCTGCGGTTGCGTCGGCGAGCCGGTCCGCCACGTGGCGGACCAGCCGGTCGAGGTCTGCGCAGTAGACGGACGGGTTGATGAAGCCGTTCTCTGCGCGGTACCGGTGGGCGTAGTGGCCGCCGCCGCAGACGGTCAGCAGCGGGCAGGCCCGGCAGAGGCCGGCGAGCGCGCCCGCTCCTGCCTGGCGGGCGGCGACGCCGGGGTGGCGCAGGGCGTCGTCGAAGGTGTGCCGGAAGATGTCGAGTCCGGTGGCCGCGGCGGTGTCGTAGGCGGACTTGAGGGAGTCGACCTGCTCGATCGATCCGTCCGTCTCGACCACGACGGCGTTGATGGGGTCGAGACCGAGGGACTCGGTGGCGGCGGGCAGCCCGAGGAGGAGGGCGATGCACTCCTCGAAGAGCCTGATCCGGGTCTCCCGCCGGGCGGCCGGCCACCAGCGGTCGAAGACGGTGCACAGCCAGTCGCCGTACGGGGTGGGGCGGCCCGGCCCCGGGCCCGTGGGCACGCCGGCCGGATCCGGCAGACCGGGCGGCGGTCTGGTCCAGTTGCCGTGCGGCAGGAGCAGGTCCAGGGCCGGGGGCCGCAGGGCGAGCAGCGACTCGTACATCTCCAGCGGGTCGGTGCGCGGGTCGACGACGGTGAGGATGCCCGCGTACGCACCGGGGTGGCGCTCGGCGAGCAGCCGGGCGCCGCGCGAGGCGGCGGGCCAGGACGGGCGGCCGGCGTGGTCGGTGCGCTGGGTGTTGTGCGCGGCCAGGCCGCCGTCGAGGCTGATGCCGATGCGTATGCCGTGCCGGGCGAGGGTGGCGACCCCGTCGTCGGTGAGGAGGGTGGCGTTGGTCTGCACGGTGGCGTGGACGGTGCAGTCGCCGGGCGCCCGGTCACGCACCCGGTCCGCGAGGGCGGCCAGCCGTTCGGGTCCGGCGAGGAGGGGTTCGCCCCCGTGCAGTACGAGGGCGACATGGCGGAGCCGGTGGGTCGCCGCGTGTTCGGCGATCCGGTCCGCTGTGCGGTCGAGGACGGCGGGCGAGGCGGCGGCGGGGCGGGTCCGCCAGGTCGAGTCGGGGCCCTCGTACAGGTAGCAGTAGCGGCACGCCAGGTTGCAGCGGCCGTGCACCTTCACGATGAACTGCCCGAAGGGCACGGGGGCCGAGTCCGCTGCCCGGGTGGCGGCCGGTGTGCCGGTGCGCGGCCCGGGGCCGGGCACCGGGGCCGGAGGCACCGCGCCCTCCGCGGGCCGCCCGGCGCGCCCCTCCTGTCCGGGCGTCGTCCGTCGAGCCACTCCGGTACCCCCGTGCCGTACGTCTGCCGGGCCGGCCGGCCCCGGCGTCGCGCGAGGGCCGGGGCGTCCCGGACGATGATGTCGTGGTCGTGGTCGTGGTCGTCGGCGTCCCCGGCCGGGGCCGTGCGGCTCCGGGGCCGGATCGCGGCGCTGCGGGGCCCGCCGCCTCAGAAGGCGCTGTTGAATCCCCAGAGCATCTCCCGCGGCTGCTCGACGCGGCCACGGAGATCCGCGACCACCTCGGCCAGGACAGGGTGGTCCATGGTCCGCAGGGACTCCAGATCGAGGCCCAGCAGATCCGGCAGTTCGCCGGGGGCGACGAGCGCACCGGTATCACCGGTCGCCCCCGCCCCGTCCTCACGTGTCGATTCGCTCATCACGCCTCCCCGTAGTGCAGCACCGGGACCGCCGTGCCGCACTCGCCGTTGAGCGCACACCGCCGGTCCGCGTCCCTGACCCGCCTCGTCCTGTTGTGGGCACCGTCGGCCGGCGCCGGTCGTGCGCCGGTCGTCACCGGCCGCGAAGCGCCTCGTGCTCGTCGTTGAGCACTCAGCGCTCCAGGCCGGCCAGCCGCTCGGCGGTCGACTCCCCCGCCGCGCCGCCGCCGTCCGGCAGTTTGCGCCACTCCTGACGGGCCGCCCGGTACGCGTCGCGTGCGGCCCGGGGGCGCCCCGCACTCTCATAGGTCATACCCCGCCAGTGGTTGGCTGTAGCACCCAACTCGACTGCCTCTTGAAGCTGTTGTGGACTTCTCTGCTCCGCTTCGGCCACCGCGGCGGACTCGGCGGCCGACCGGAATGCCTCCGCGGCGTCGTCGCGCCGGGCCGGCCTGCCCAGTGCGTCGGCGGCCTCCAGAGAGGCCCGGCCCAGCTCCAGCCAGCAACGGGCCGCGATCAGCGGGGCCGACGCCTCCTGCGCCGCCAGCCTCAGGAGATGTTCGGCCTCCCGCAGGTCGACCCGGTCCGCGGCGGCCCGGTGCCGCAGCATCAGGGCCCGGCCGAGCATGAGCAGCCGCTCGGACTGGTGCGCACCGCCCGCGGGCGTCTCGGACCGGCAGTCACGCAGCACCCGCACGGCCGCGCCGACATACGCACCGCCGTCCGGCAGTTCGGCGCGGCGCAGCAGCGTGGCCCCCCACTCGGCCAACAGGTCGGTGTGGGCCCGCGAGTCGCGCGGTGTCCCCCGGGCGGCGCGGGCGAACCACTCGGCGGCGGACACGAGTTCGGCCGGGTCGCCGGTGTGCTCGTAGCGGGCCGCCCGGATCCGTCCGGCTCTGGTCTGCAACTGGGCGCGCTGGCGCTGCTCACGTACGGTCTCCAGCGCCTGGGTGGTCAGGACCGCGGCTTCGTCCGGCTCCTCGCCCGAGGCGAGCAGGGCGTCCACCAGGTCCAGCACGATGCGGTTCTCGGTGCCCATGGTGTGCCCGCCGCCCTGGGCGAACGCCGTGCGCAGGGAGCGTGCCGACTGCCGGGCGTACTCCCGGGACTGCTCCGTGTCCTCGGTGGCACCGGACAGCTTCAGCAGTGTCCTGCCGTGCTGGAGCGGCAGTGCGGCCGGACGGTTCTCCTGATCGGGCCAGGAGTCGGCGAACGCCTCCAGCATCCCGCAGACGCTCTGCAGCAGAGCGCTGTCGCCGTCGAGCCGCCACTGCGCCTCCAGGGCCCGCACCCGCTCCAGGGTGAGCCGCAGGGCCTCGGCGGGGTCCATTCCGGGGGCCGCGCAGGCGAGGGTGTATTCGCGCTCTGCGCGCCGGAGGAGGTCCAGGGCGCCGCGCCGGTCCCCGCGCCGCCGCACGTCGTCGGCCGCCGCGTGCAGCACCTGGGCCAGCACCGCCCGTTCGCGTACGGCGCCGGGGTACGCCACGGCCCGTTCGGCGGCGCGCCTGGCCTCGCCGAGCAGATCGTCGCCTCCCCGCACCTCCCAGAGCCTCAGCGCACAGCGTGCGTACTCGGCCCAGAGTTCCGGGCCGCCGGCGGGCTGCGGGCTGTTCTCGGCGGCGCCTCTCAGCAGTTGCACGGCGTCGATCAGGCGCTGCACCATCTTGTCCGCCTCGAACAGCCGCACGAGCTCGCGGGCCTGTTCCACGGCGGGGCTGGTACCGGCTCCCGGGAGTTCCGCCCCGTCCGAAGGCGCCGGGGACACGAATCCGGGCGGCACGGGCATGAAGCGTTCCAGCACCCGGGCCGCTACTTCGGCGAAGGCGTGGGGGACGCCCCGGCCGTCGCCGGGCTCATCGCCTTCGCCCTCGATCCCGTCCTTCTCGCCCTCGGTCTCCTCACCCTCCCAGGCGTCCTCCGTCCCGTCACCGGGCCGGGTACGGGTGCCTGCTCCGGCTGCGAGCCGTGAACCGCGCAGCGTGCCGTCCCCCAGCTGGGCGAAGGCAAGGGCGGGGAAGTTGGGCCCGCCCTTGCCGAAACGCTGCTCGATGTACTGCGAACAGTGCTTGAGCACGAGCAGGGCCTCGTCGCGGCCGAGCGGCCCGAGCAGTGCGTCCTGGACGCCGGGCTCGAACGCGTACCACTGGCCGCGGCCTCCACCGCCGTCGGCGCGGGTGAGCAGTCCGCTGAGCAGCACCTCGGCCAGTTCGGAGGGTCCCGAGTGCGGCAGCATCGTGCGCTGCACGAGCTGCATCACCGGGAGGTAGAGCGGGGCGGCGGCCAGATGGACGGCCAGTTGTCCGGCGGCCGGTGAGGCCACCGAGCGGAAGCGGCTGACGAGCTGGAGCGAGGAGAGCGATGCGCCGGACCGCTGGGCCGCGGCCGCCGGCTGGTCGGCCCGCACCCACCCGACCGCTCCGGCGGTCCGGGCCGCACCCGTGCCGGAGAGCAGCCGGGCCCAGGCCCCGAGCGCGTCCGCCGTCGGCGGGAGGACCGGGACGGCCAGTGCTCCCGGGTGCACGGCGGGGCCGGCCCCGGCGTCCTCGGTCACCTTGAGCAGTGCCGCACCGGACGGTCCGTCACCCCGCGAGAGGGAGCCGAAGGTGACGGGCAGCCTGGTCCGGTTCCACATGCGCTGCGGCAGTGGCTGCAGGACGGCGACCGGGGACTGGCAGGCCAGCTGGTGCAGCAGCCGGTGGGCGCGCCCGCTGTGCCAGAGCGGTCCGGCGCAGTCGCTGATCACGACGGTGACCCGGCGCCCGGTCGGGTCGCTGAGCCGGTCCGCGGAGTGCAGCGGGCCCGCGGCCGGGTCGGAGCTGCGGCTGACCGCGCATCCGCCGTCGGGCCCCTGGTGCAGATAGCGCACCTGGACGTCCCTGAAGGCGCCCAACTGGGCAAATATCCGCTGGAGTTCACCGAACATCCGGTCCCACACCAGCATGGAGGAGGAGGCGTCCATGACGCACTGGAGGATGGCGTCGCCCCTGCGGATGCCGCGGAACACCGGCATGACCATGCCGCCGGCCCGGGCGCTGAGTTCAGCGGTCGCCGTCTCGTCCAGGGCGCGCCGCAGCGGCGCGGAGGCCGGGTGGTAGCGCTGCAACGGGCGTAACGCGCGGGTGAGTTCGAGTGGGGCAGGAAGCACGGGGGCGGCCGGTACGCCGAAGGTGAGCGCGCTGCCGGGCGCCTCCGCGGCGGGTCGCCGGCCGGATCCTGAGTCGCCGTCCCGGGGCGTACGCACCTGGCTCGGAAGGGGATACAGGGAGATCTTTCCGTCGCCGCCCGGCCCGCGCACCCCGTCGGGCGGGGCGTCCTCGCCCTCGTCCGGGGCACCGCCCTCCGGCGTGGTCCCCGCGCCGGCACGAGTGGGGGCCACGGGCTCTCCGGGGAGCGGTACGAACGCAGGCGCGCCCTCCCTCTCGCCCTCACCCCGGACCGCTGCGGGCGGGTCGGCGCTGCGGGTCCACTGGGCCAGCCAGAGAGCGTCGCACAACTGCTCCACGTCGGGTTCGAGCCCGGCTCCGCGCAAGCGGGCGACCAGGGTCGCGAGCTGCCCCGCTCCGGGCGCCGAACCGTCCGCACCCGACGGCCCGGCTTCCCCCGCGCCCCCACCCGGCAGCGCGGCGTCCGCCGCCCGCGCGCCGGGAACCCCCTGGGCCGGCGCCCCGCCGGGCTCCGGGCCCACTGGGGCCCCCGGCGCCCCGTCCGCCCCGCGCATCAGCGCGTCACCTCGGCCGGTCGAGTCGCTGGATGAGCAGATCGGCGAGCCGGTCACGGCCGGTCGGAGCCGCTGCCTGAGTGAGGTAGATCGCGTTCAGCAGTTGGTCGGTGGCCAGGAGTTCACTGCGCGACCGCTCCAGGAAGAGGGTGATGAGATCCTCACTGGAACGGGCGGCCTCCTCGCCCAGATGCGCCTTGACGAAGGAGGCCAGTCGTTTGTGGTCGGGACGTCCCAGCTCCAGATGAATGCAGCGGCGCATCAGCGGGGCGGGGAAGTCCCGCTCCCCGTTGCTGGTGAGCACCACGAACGGGAAGGCCCGGCACTGCACCCGGCCACCCTTGATCCGCACCTTGTTGCCGTCGTGGTCCAGTACGTCCGCCTCGCCGTCGGGCAGCCGGTCCGCGATCCGTTCCAGTTCGGGGATGGCGAACTCGCCCTCCTCCAGCACGTTGAGCAGGTCGTTCGGCAGGTCGATGTCGCTCTTGTCGAGCTCGTCGATGAGCAGCACCCGTGGCCGGTCCGAGGGCAGCAGGGCGGTACCCAGCGGCCCGAGCCGGATGTAACTGCCCACGCTCTGGGCCGCGTCCGCCTGCACCCCGCCGTCGGCGGCCGCGTGCGAGGCGATCTGCACATCCTGCAGCCGGGCGATCGCGTCGTAGTGGTAGAGGCCGTCCTGCAGCGTGGTGCGGCTGACGACGGGCCAGCGCAGCACCTTGCCGAACTCCAGCTCCCTGGCGACGGAGTGGGCCAGTGTGCTCTTCCCGGCACCCGGGTCCCCGGTGACCAGCAGCGGACGCCGCAGATACAGCGCCGCGTTGATCATTTCGAGCTCCTCGACCCCGGGCCGGTGCTCCTCGGCGACGCGTCCGGGGATGCCCAGGCGGCGGTCGGCCGACTCGTCCCAGCCCGTCTCGCCGGGCCCGTCACCGCGGCCGCCCGCGAAGTCGCGCCAAGGGGGCGGCGGGGGCAACTGCGCCACGTCGTCGTGAGGTTCGCCGACTCCCCGGTAGATGAGCCACTCGCTGGGTTCACTCATAGCGTGTTCCTCGATGTCACTCGTCCGCCACGGGCAGCAGCCGTCGAACGTGCCTTACCGTAGCGATCCGGCACACCCCCCGTAAGGGGTGGACCGGCACGGCCCTTCGGGTGATGACGGACCCGTCTTTTCACGGCGCCTCCAGGAACTCGCCGGAATCCGGCAGTACGCGGTTCGGATCTTCGTAGTACAGGGCGACTCCGTCGGACCAGAACATTTCCGTACGGCCCGCCCCCACTCCCCTTCTCAGCTCATGGATCTTCCAGGGCAGCCGGTCCACGGTGCGGGCGTCCGACACCGCCTCGGCCACGCGTCGGTGGAATTCCCTGCACACCGCGTCGGCCTCCACGGGACGCCGCTGCAGCAGGGCGGCCCCGAAACCGGTGTCGATCAGCCGCACCACCCCGGCCGTGATGTCGGAGTCCGGCCGGCTGCCGTAGCGGCAGAGGACCGGCACGGTGTCGTCCGCCAGGCCGCGCAGCCGCGTCACGTCCGGTACACGCACGCGCCGATCGTCCTGGCAGTCGAAGACCTCGGCACGGATCCCTGTCACCGGCCCGGCATCCCGGCGTGCCGGAAGCCCGTCGTCCGGCCGCTGGTAGGAGCTGCGCAGGACCACCGGACGTACGGCTCCGAGCGGCAGCCCGTTCGAGGGGAGCACCCAGTCGTCCACCGGAAGTCCGAACAGCGCGGGCGCCACGACCACTTGGAGCATCGCCGGACTGCCCGGTTCGTCGCACCGCCGGAAGGCCTCGGCGAGCGCGGCGGCGAGCCGGTCGGGAACGGTGCCGAGCGGGGCGCCGCGGCTGTCCACGTCGATGGGCTCCGCCCCCGAGGCCTGCCGGTCGACGGCGACCCGCCAGTCGTACTGGTCGCGGGCCCAGCCCTGGAGTTCCACGCTCAGCACGACACTGTCGCGTTCCCCGTACAGGACGGGTTCGCTCACAGGTGTGCGGGCCGCCTGCTGACGGTTCTGCTCCAGGCGCAGGCGTATGCCCGCCCACTCCATGTCGAGCTGCCGACGCTGGTCCCGGGGCAGTTCGACATCGGCGACCTGCTTCACCCACCCCCACAGCTCCTTGGCGTTCGTGACGGAGAGCTGTCCGCAGGGCCGGTCCGCCGTGAGGACGCCCATGCAGTAACGCACGATCAGGCCGAACCTGGCCTGCCGGTCGCGTACGCGGGTGTCGTAGAGCACCCCCAGGCCGTCACGCCAGCCGCGGGGGGCCGGCCGGTGGTCGCGGGAGTAGACGCCGGGCAGGCCGTCGAGGAGGGCGAGCAGGCTGCGGGTACTGGCCGGTGGCGGGAGCTCGGCGAGCCGCCCGAGCAGGGCCGCACGCAGTCGGGGGCCGAGGATGCCGCCGGGGGGTGCCGGGCGTTCGCTCTGCACATCGGTCCAGGTCCGCTCGGTGCCGACCGCGCTGTTGTGCCGGTCGGCGTGGTAGCGGTCGTGGGCGTGGAAGACGGACTGGTAGATGTCGTCGGTCTCGGTCTCGATGGGGGTGGACGGCACCTCCAGGGTGCGCAGCCGCTCGATCCCGACGGCCGTGCCGCCCTGCTGCCGGTCCAGCCGCGACTTGACCACCCCGACCACCTCGCCCCGGGCGAAGTCGATCACGGGGCCGCCGGACATGCCCGGCTCCAGCCAGCCCTCGTCGAGCAGGACGACCTGTTCCACGTCGTCCGCGGCGCCGTAGGAGCCGTTCACCCGGTAGGAGCCGTTGCGCAGCTTCAGGCCGCCCCCCGGTGAGTTGACCCATCCCACGCAGCGGATGTCGCTGCCGCGGAGCAGGGCCCCGGAACGCTCGGTGACGTACACGCAGGCGTGCTCGACGGGCCGCCGGAGCTGGATGAGCGCGAGGTCGGGGGCGGGCCAGCCGGTGGCCCCCGGCGGCCGGGTGCCCGGCATGGCGACGACGACTCTGCCGGGAACCTCGGCCAGCTTGCCGGTGTACCGGTCCTCCTTGAACACCACGTTCACCACACCCCCCTCCCCCCGCATGGCCACGTGGGCGCACGTCAGGATCCAGCTCGGAGCGATGAAGAATCCGCTCCCCAGGAACTCCCCTCCCGGGGACTGCCCGCCCGGTCCGTCAGGGGCATACCCGGCCGCCGGGCGATGGATGCGTACGGTGGCGTCCTCCACGAGGCCCATGAGCGCAGTGTCCGGCTGCCCCTGGCCCCCCTCTGCGCCCCCGCCGGTGTCCGAGGTCACGCCCCGCCGCCGTCGGTGTCGTCCGCGCCGTCAGGGCGTACCGGTGCGCCGGGGGCTGCCCCGGCGTGCGGCGATCCGGGTGCGGGCGCCGGTGGCGCCGGGGGCGCGAACGGAACGGGCGGCACCGCGGGGGCGGGCGCCTGAGCGGGTACGGGAACAGGTGCCGGCGCGGGCGGATCCACCGGTGGCCCACCGCCGTTCCACGTGAGCGTGACCTTGATCGCCCCCTTGGCCTCGCCGTCCGCGAGCAGTCCGACGACCTTGCCCGACTTGGCGGTGAGCTCGATCCCGAACTCGACGCTGACCTCGTCCGGCCGCACCGCACGCAGCGGCACCGCGAGCGAGCGCGCGACGCTGGTCACCACGGCGTGCAGGCTCTCGACCCGTGCCTGCACCTGGTCGGTGAGGTTCCCGAAACCGGTGTCCGTGAACGTCAGACCACCGGACTCCGGGCGGTCCAGCTCCTCGGCTCCGGAGATCCTCGCCCAGACCGGTGTGCCGTCCGGCATCTCAATGCGCGTAATACGGGCGCCACTGTCGTCCATGAAACCCCCCAGTTCCCCAACTACCCGCAGGTTAACGGCCGCAGGCGGCCGATGCGAGGTGCATGGACCATGACGCGGAGGGGTGTCGGCCCGGTTCTCGACCGGACCTCCGGGCCTCCGCCGGACCGCCGCAGGGTCACCTCCGGGCCTTCTCCGCGCCGCCGCAGCGCCCTCTCCCGGCCGCGGCAGAGCTGCCACCAGGGCGTACGACCCGGCGCGCGACGGGGAGTCTGATCAGGTCGTTAAACTTGCGGCATGTACTTCACCGACCGCGGTATCGAGGAGCTGGAGAAGCGGCGAGGCGAGGAAGAGGTCACGTTCGAGTGGCTCGCCGAGCAGCTGCGCACCTTCGTCGATCTGAACCCCGACTTCGAGGTGCCGGTCGAGCGCCTCGCCACCTGGCTGGCCCGGCTGGACGACGAGGACGAAGAGGACTGATCACCGGGACGAGGACCGAACGCCGCGGGACACTCAGGGGCCGGCCGGCCCCTCCCCCGGCTCGTCGTCCCTGATCCGGTCGTACGCGAGCCCGAGCGCGCCGTGCACCATCAGCAGCGCCCCGGCGAAGACCCACCCGCCACTGCGCCGGCCCGCTCCCCAGAGGGCGATCGGGAGCCCCGCCGCCAGCTGGGCGCCCGCCAGGGCGCGAGCTCTGGGCCCGCGCATCCAGGGGCCCAGGCGGCTGCTCTCGACCGCTTCGAGTTCGACCTTCACCGCGTCGCGCCAGCCGCTCCAGGCGATCCGCTCCGCCTCCGGCCACACGTCGGCCCCCGCGGTCAGCCGGCCGGAGGGCTCGCCGGGGTCGAGGCCCGGCGGGAGCTCCAGCCCGATGCGGGTGAGCACGGCGAGCAGTCCGCGGAGCCGGGCCCTGGCGTCCGTCTCCGGATCGGGACGGGTCAGGGCTTCGAGGGCCTGGACGTCCAGCACGGGATCGAGACCGAGCCGCTCGGCGAACGTACGCATCGCCTCGTCCTCACCGGCCGGAGTCCCGTCGGCGAGCCAGACGTAGCCCACGGGGCGGCGGAATCCCGCCGCGAGCGTGTACCCGGCCCGGTCGCCGTCCCACCACAGCGCCAGGACCGGCCAGGTGGAACCGACCGCGAGCGCGGTGGCCCAGCCGCCGACCACCCGGTCGACGGGCTCGGCGGCCTCCCCCGGTTCCGGCTGTCCGCCGTGCCACGGCGTTCCCTCCGGCACGAGGACGCTCCAGCCCTCTCCGGCGGGTGTGAGCACCATCCGCTCACGCAGCAATTGAGCGACCGGCCGGACCGTATCCGGTTCGGCCCGGCACAGCAGCAGTGCTCCCACGGGTGATGTCGCGTCCATGCCCCACACCGTAGGGCAGATTGCCCCGTTCTGATGCGTTTCACCCCGACAATCGCGCCACCGCATCCCCGGCGGGCCGCCACGACTGCCTTGACTTCCACAATCCGCGATATATCGTGTTCCGCAAGAGACGCGATATGTTGCGTCATCCGCGCTCCCCAGGAGGTCAGATCCATGCCTGTGTCGACGTGGGCCATCGCCGAGCCTCGCAAGCTCACCTTCGACGAACCCGTGACGGCGCTCAGCGTGCGCATCGTCAACGGAACGGTCAACGTCGTCGGCACCGACGAGCCGACCGCCAGGCTGGAGGTCTCCGACATCGAGGGGCCACCGCTGATCGTCACGCAGCAGGACGGCGTCCTGACCGTCTCGTACGAGGACCTGGCCTGGCAGAACATGCTCAAGTGGCTGGACCGCAAGGGCTGGCACCGCCGCGCGGTCGTCTCGCTCGCGGTCCCGGCCGGCTCGGCGGTGGAGGTCGGCGTGGTCGGCGCGGGCGCCTTCGTCTCCGGGGTCCGCGGCCGCACGGACGTGCGCGGCGTCACGGGTGACACCACACTCGTCGGGCTCGCCGGCCCGGTCGGCGCGGAGACCGTCTCCGGCAACGTCGAGGCCCAGGCCGTCACCGGCGACCTGCGCTTCCACTCGGTCTCCGGCGACCTGACGGTCGTCGAGGGCGCCGGGGCGTCCGTGAAGGCCGATTCGGTCAGCGGCAACATGGTGCTCGACCTGGATCCGGCCGGAAAGCCCACCGACGTCCGGCTGGCCACGGTCTCCGGCGAGCTCGCCATCCGCCTGCCGCACCCGGCCGACGCGAGGGTCGAGGCGAACACCGCGAGCGGCTCCGTCTCCAACGGCTTCGAGGATCTCCGGGTCAGCGGCCAGTGGGGCGCGAAGAAGATAACCGGCACGCTGGGTTCCGGAGCCGGGACACTGAAGGCGACGACGGTCTCGGGATCGATCGCCCTGCTGCGCCGCCCACCGGCCGAGGACGGTCCGCGCGACGCCGAGCCGACCGGAAAGGTGCTCTGACATGCCCCCCGTATTCGCCCATGGCCGCCTGCGCCTCTACCTGCTGAAGCTGCTCGACGAAGCCCCCCGTCACGGCTACGAGGTGATCAGGCTCCTCGAAGAACGCTTCCAGGGGCTGTACGCCCCTTCGGCGGGCACCGTCTACCCGCGCCTGGCCAAGCTGGAGGCCGAGGGCCTGGTCACGCATGCCACCGAGGGCGGCCGCAAGGTCTACTCGATCACCGACGCCGGCCGCGCCGAACTGGCGGGCCGCACCGGCGAACTCGCCGATCTGGAGCTCGAGATCAGGGAGTCGGTCTCCGAACTGGCCGCCGAGATGCGCGACGACGTCAGGGGCGCGGCGGGCAAGCTGCGCAGCGAGATGCGCGCCGCGGCCGACGAGTCACGGCACACGGGCTCTTCCCGGCCGGGCGGCAAGGCGGGCAAGGCGTCCCCCTTCGGCGGCCTCGGCGACTTCGGTGACTTCGGCGACTTCGGTGACAAGGAGGCCTGGCGCACCGCGAAGGAGGAGCTGCGCAAGGCGAAGCAGGAGTGGAAGGAGCAGGCCCGCCGGGCGAAGGACGAGTCCCGCCGTGCCCGCGAGGAGGCCCAGCAGGCCCGCCGTCAGGCCAAGGAGGCCCAGGACAGGGCGCGCGAGCAGATGCAGAACGCCGCCCGTCAGGTCCAGGACCACTTCGCCCGGGGCGACTGGCCCGCGGGCGTACGGGAAGGGCTGGCCGAGATCACCGGCCAGCTGGGCGGCTTCGCCCGTACCGGCAACTGGCCCCCGTACGTGAAGCCGGAGACCGCCGACGCCGACCCCGACTGGGGCAAGGACGCGGGCGGCACCGGCGACCCGGCCCGCGATCTGGACCGTCTGCTCGACCGGTTCCGCGACGACATCCGCGATGCGGCCAGGGACCGGGGGGTGACCGAGGACCAGCTCGCGGAGGCCCGCCGCCACCTGTCGACGGCGGCCGCCCACATCGGGGCACTGCTGCGCGGGAACACCGGCGGCAGCACGAAGTGAAGCCGGGGCACGGGCGGGTGGACCGGGGGACGCCCCCGGTCCGCCCGCCCGCCGCTTCGAGCCCGCCGTTCAGCCCGCCTTGCGGTCCTGCCCCGCTCCGCCTTCCCCGTACAGCGCACGGTTGACCGTCTCGTACGTGGCGCCGTGCTCGGCGAGCACGTCGGCGACGACTCCGGGGGACGCGGTGAGGGCCAGCAGGAGGTGCTCCTCGCCGATGAAACGGTCGCCGCGGCCGAGCGCGATCCGCAGCGACCTCTCCAGGATCTTCTTGGCCCCCCGGGTGAACCCGGGACTGCCCGACCAGCGGCGCCCGCCCTTGTGGTCACCCCGCAGAGCCCCCTCGCCGTGCGTCTCCTCGACGCGCGAGACGATCGCGGTGAGATCGATGCCGATGTCCGCGAGTGCGTCGGCATCGGCCCTCGTCATGCCGCCGCGCCTGCGCGCCTCGAACAGCGCCGCCTCCACCGACGCCCTGCGGTCCGTGAGACCCAGCGCGGCGACGGCGAACGACGCCCGGCTGCCCTCCTGGTCCAGCAGGGCGAGCAGCAGGTGTTCCTCGGTGACCGAACCGGCATCGGCCCGTTCGGCATGTGTCACGGCACCGGTCACGGTGGCGCGGGCACCCTTGGTGAATCGCTCGAACATCAATGCCTCCCGTACTTCTTGTGCACGGCCTGCCGGCTGACGCCCAGTTCGGCCGCGATCTCCTGCCACGACCAGCCCTGGACACGGGCGCTTCCGACTTGTACGGCTTCGAGCTGCTCCAGCAGTCTTCGCAGCGCGGCGACCGACCGCAGCCCCACCCGGGGGTCACGGTCGCCGGCACGCTCGGCCAGATCCGTTGCTTCGGTCATGGTGTCAACTTATGTTGACACCATCACGCATGTCAACCCTAGTTGACAGTCAGCACGATCTTCCCGAACTGGTCACCCGACGCCAGCCGCGCGAACCCCTCGCGGGCGCGGTCCAGCGGCAGCACCTCGTCGATGACGGGGCGCACCCCCGTCGTCGCGCAGAACGCCAGCAGGTCCTCCAGCTCGTCCTTGGACCCCATGGTCGAGCCGACCACCTTCAGCTCCAGGAAGAAGATGCGGGTCAGCTCTGCGTGCGAGGGCCGGTCACCGCTGGTGGCACCGGAGATGACCAGCGTGCCGCCGGGGCGCAGGGACTTGACGGAGTGCGACCAGGTGGCGGCGCCGACGGTCTCGATGACGGCGTCGACCCGGTGGGGCAGCCGCGCGCCCGGTTCGTACGCCTCGATCGCGCCGAGCTCGACGGCCCGCTTCCGCTTGGCCTCGTCCCGGCTGGTGGCGTAGATCCGCAGCCCGGCGGCCCGGCCGAGGACGATCGCGGCGGTCGCGACACCGCCGCCGGCGCCCTGCACCAGCACGGAGTCGCCGGGCCGCACCCCGGCGTTGGTGAAGAGCATGCGGTACGCGGTCAGCCATGCGGTGGGCAGACAGGCGGCCTGCTCGAAGGTGAGCTCCTTCGGCTTGGGCAGCACGTTCCAGCTGGGGACGGTGACCTGCTCGGCGAAGGTGCCCTGGTAGCGCTCGGTGAGGATGGAGCGGGGCTCGTCCGGGCCGACACCGTGTCCGGTCTGTCCGATGACGGAGTGCAGGACGACCTCGTTGCCGTCCTGGTCGATGCCCGCGGCGTCGCAGCCGAGGATCATCGGCAGCTTGTCCTCGGCGAGGCCGACGCCGCGCAGGGACCAGAGGTCGTGGTGGTTGAGGGAGGCGGCGCGGACGTTGACGGTGGTCCACCCCGGACGCGCCCCGGGAGCTGGGCGTTCGCCCAGCTCAAGGCCGTTGAGGGGGTGGTCGCGGTCGAGGCGGGATGCGTAGGCGGCGAACATGGGCCCGACGATAGGCGGGGCCGTGGCCGGACGTAACCGGCTGCGGGTGTGACACGCACCGCGCGTGACGGGGTGAGACGGGGTGGCGGCTGCGGGAGCGGTCGCGCCTGCGGCGGGCTTGTCCCCCGCCCGCCCCGTCCTCGCGTGAGGGGGCGAGACGAAGTGGGGAGCTGCGGGCTTGTCCCCCGCCCCCTCCGCTCACCGGGCTCCGCCCCGGACTCTTGGCCTCAGCCGCCGGCGAGGCCGGCCTTGAAGCCCCTCCGGCAATCGAGAAGCGGGGGCCCGGGAACAGCGCCCGCGAAAAGGCGCTGCCCCGGACCCCCGCCTCGGAACATCAGCGCCGGGCCACGCCCTCCGCCCGCGCCGCCGCGGCCACGGCGGCCGTGACCGCGGGGGCCACCCGCTCGTCGAACGGCGACGGGATCACGTAGTCGGCGGCCAGCTCGTCGCCCACCACATCGGCCAGCGCGTTCGCCGCGGCGATCTTCATGCCCTCGGTGATCCGCGACGCCCGCACCTGGAGCGCGCCCGCGAAGATGCCCGGGAACGCCAGCACGTTGTTGATCTGGTTCGGGTAGTCCGAACGCCCGGTCGCCACGACTGCCGCGTACTTGTGCGCGATGTCGGGGTGCACCTCGGGGTTCGGGTTCGCCATGGCGAAGACGAAGGCGCCGGGCGCCATCGAGGCGACGGCCTGCTCCGGGACCGTACCGCCGGAGACACCGACGAAGAGGTCCGCACCGGCGAGCGCGTCCGCCAGGGACCCCGAGATCCCGGCCTTGTTGGTGAGTTCGGCCAGCTCCCGCTTGACGTCGGTCAGGTCCTCGCGGTCCCGGCTGACGATGCCCTTGCGGTCGGCGACGGCGACGTCGCCGAGCCCCGCCTCCAGCAGGAACTTGGCGATGGCCACGCCGGCCGCGCCCGCACCCGAGATGACGCCGCGCAGCTCGCCCAGGCCGCGCCCGGACAGCTTCGCGGCGTTGCGCAGGGCGGCGAGGGTGACCACGGCCGTGCCGTGCTGGTCGTCGTGGAAGACGGGGATGTCGAGCCGCTCCTGGAGCTTGCGCTCGATCTCGAAGCAGCGCGGCGCCGAGATGTCCTCCAGGTTCACGCCGCCGAAGGACGGGGCGAGCCTGACGACGGTCTCCACGATCTCGTCCGCGTCGGTGGTCGCGAGCGCGATCGGCACCGCGTCCACGCCGCCGAACTGCTTGAACAGGATCGCCTTGCCCTCCATCACGGGGAGGGAGGCCTCGGGACCGATGTCGCCGAGACCGAGCACCGCGGTGCCGTCCGTCACGACGGCGACGACCTGGGACTTCCAGGTGTAGTCGTGGACGAGTTCGGGATTCTCGGCGATCGCGCTGCACACCTTCGCCACGCCGGGCGTGTACGCGAGGGACAGGTCGTCCTTGTCCCGGATCGGGACGGTGGCCTGCACGGCCATCTTCCCGCCGCGATGGAGCGCGAAGGCCGGATCGAACGGCTCGTCGACGGCGCTCTCCGCACTGCTGTCTGTATTGCTGTCGCTGCGAGGATTGACGATCTCCGCTGCCATGGTGTTGACCCCTTAAGTCTTCATCGTTCGAGGGTGGCCACTCCTGGTTGAGGAGGGGTGGGTGGGCACCGCGTACGTTCCCTGCGCTGGGCGATTGGCCCGCCACGGCAGGGGGAGGTACATACGCGCGGGCGCGCCGCACACGCGCCCTGGTCCCCGGATGAGGGGTGTAAACGTCCTTCTTACCGGACAGGCCGCACCGCAGACGAGTCGGTATGCCCACGGTGATGTGACTCATAGTGGGGCATACAGACAAGTCGGCCAGCCGATACGAAACCCGCCCAGAGCAGGGCCAAGGCGGGGGATCTTCCGGCAGGAAGAAGCGATTCCAGAGAAAGGTCCGGCCTTGATGTGCCGGCCCGCTGGGTTCGGGGGTGTCCCGTTACCCGATTTTGACACGCGCTGCCCCCTGAATGGGCTAGTCCGAATGGCAAGATGCCGTAATCACACAAGGCGGCGACATCCGATGCCGTGTGCCATTACCGCCTGACACCACCCTCATCTGCCGGAGGACCCCGATGATGACCGCACGCACCATTCGTCGCACGACCGCGAAGTCCCGGATTGCCGCGGTCGGCGCCATCGCGGTCGCCGGCACCATGCTGCTGACCGCCTGTGGCGACCAGACGAAGAACAACGCCGACGACTCGGCCTCGGCGAAGGCGAGCGACGGCTCATCGGCGGCCGCCTCCCCTGCCGACCTCCTCCCCGCGGACATCAAGGCCAAGGGCGTCATCAAGGTCGGTTCGGACATCGCCTACCCGCCGGTCGAGTTCAAGGACGATTCCGGCAAGGTCGTCGGCATCGACCCCGACCTCGCGGTCGCGCTGGGCAAGGAGCTGGGCGTGGAGTTCCAGTTCGAGAACGGCACCTTCGACACCCTGGTCACCGGTCTGCGCGCCAAGCGCTACAACCTGGTGATGTCGGCGATGACCGACTCCAAGGAGCGCCAGGAGGGCATCGACCCGGAGACCGGCAAGAAGGTCGGCGAGGGCGTCGACTTCATCGACTACTTCACCGCCGGTGTCTCGATCTACACCAAGAAGGGCGACGACCAGGGCATCAAGACCTGGGCCGACCTCTGCGGCAAGAAGATCGCCGTCCAGCGCAACACCGTCTCGAACGACCTGGCCAAGGCCGAGTCCAAGAAGTGCACCGGCGGCAAGAAGATCGCCATCGAGTCGTTCGACAACGACCTCGAGGCCCAGACCCGGCTGCGCTCCGGCGGTGCCGACGCCGGCTCGTCCGACTTCCCCGTAGCGGCCTACGCGGTGAAGACCTCGGGCGGCGGCAAGGACTTCCAGATCGTCGGCGACCAGGTCGAGGCGGCTCCGTACGGCATCGCCGTAGCCAAGGGCAACGACGAGCTCACCGCGGCCGTCAAGGCGGCCATGGACGCGATCATCAAGTCCGGCGAGTACGAGAAGATCATCGCCAAGTGGGGCGTCGAGGCCGGTGCGGTCACCGAGGCCAAGCTGAACGGCGGATCGTGACCCGGATCCGGTACTGAAGGGCATCAGCCGTGATTGACATCGAAAAGTCGGGCCCGGACGACCTGCCACCCGCGTCCACCACTCCGGCGGCAGAGCCCGTGGCGATCAAGGCCATCCCGGTCCGGCACTACGGCCGGTACGTCGCGGCCGTAGTCGCCATCGCCGCACTCGTCGCGATCATCTACGCCTTCAGCCAGGGCAAGATCAACTGGGGTGCGGTCCCGGAGTACTTCTTCGACGACCGCATCATCGACGGCGTCGGCCAGACCCTGCTGCTGACGTCCCTGTCGATGGTGATCGGTGTGGTCGGCGGCATCCTGCTGTCCGTCATGCGCCTGTCGAAGAACCCGGTGACGTCGTCGATCGCCTGGTTCTACATCTGGTTCTTCCGCGGCACGCCGGTCCTGGTCCAGCTCTTCGTCTGGTTCAACCTGGGTCTGGTCTTCGAGTACATCAACCTCGGGCCGATCTACAAGGACTACTGGTCGAGCTTCATGACGCCGCTGCTGACGGCGCTGCTCGGGCTGGGGCTCAACGAGGCCGCGTACATGGCCGAGATCTGCCGGGCCGGCCTGCTCTCGGTCGACGAGGGCCAGACGGAGGCGTCCCACGCGCTGGGCATGAGCCACGGCAAGACGCTGCGGCGCATCGTGATCCCGCAGGCCATGCGGGTGATCGTGCCGCCGACCGGCAACGAGGTCATCAACATGCTCAAGACCACGTCGCTGGTGGCGGCCGTGCAGTTCTACGAGCTGTTCAAGAACGCCCAGGACATCGGACAGTCCTCCGGGTCCCCGGTGGAGATGTACTTCCTCGCCGCGGCCTGGTACCTGATCATGACCTCGGTGCTGAGCGTCGGGCAGTACTACCTGGAGCGGTACTACGCGCGCGGCTCCAGCCGCAGTCTGCCGCCCACACCGATGCAGAAGGTCCGGGCCAGTCTGCTGTCACTGGGCCGCCCGAAGGGAGGCATGGCATGACCGCCATGGTGAAGGCCGAGGGCGTCCACAAGTCCTTCGGCGCCGCGCACATCCTCAAGGGCATCGACCTGGAGGTCGCCCCGCGCGAGGTCTTCTGTCTGATCGGCCCGTCCGGTTCCGGCAAGTCGACCTTCCTGCGGTGCATCAACCATCTGGAGCAGATCAGCGCCGGCCGGCTGTCCGTCGACGGTGAGCTGGTGGGCTACCGCCAGAAGGGCGACAAGCTCTACGAGCTCAAGGACAGCGAGGTCGCCCTGAAGCGCCGGGACATCGGCATGGTCTTCCAACGCTTCAACCTGTTCCCCCACATGACGGCGATCGAGAACGTCATGGAGGCCCCCGTCCAGGTCAAGGGCGAGTCCAAGGCGGTCGCCCGGACCCGCGCGGAACGGCTCCTGGACCGGGTCGGCCTGTCCGACAAGGCGAAGAACTACCCCTCGCAGCTCTCCGGCGGCCAGCAGCAGCGAGTGGCCATCGCCCGCGCGCTGGCCATGGAACCGAAGCTGATGCTCTTCGACGAGCCCACTTCGGCGCTCGACCCCGAGCTGGTGGGCGACGTGCTCGACGTCATGCGCGGTCTCGCCGAGGACGGCATGACGATGATCGTCGTGACCCATGAGATGGGCTTCGCCCGCGAGGTCGGTGACGCGCTGGTCTTCATGGACGACGGCGTGGTGGTCGAGTCGGGCCACCCGCGCGACGTCCTGACCAACCCTCAGCACGACCGGACGAAGTCGTTCCTTTCCAAGGTCCTGTAGAACCGGCTCCGTCCGCCTGCGCGGACGACGGCAGGGCCACAGCGGCTACGCGCGAGGGCGGTACGGACCGACAGGTCCGTACCGCCCTCGCGCGCGTACCGCTCCTTCACTTCTTCGGCAGCAGCTCCGGACGGAGCATCAGCGTGCGCAGCTGCGCATGGGTGAGCGGCGGGGTCTTCAGCAGCGGCCCCTGTGCGGTGTCGGCCTCGAAGCCCGTGCTGGCCCTCATGACCAGCTGGCCGCCGTCCTTGAGCGAGAGCCGGCCCACGAGCTCCTGACCCCACTGGGGCGTGCCGTCCCCGTAGTCCATCGAGTCGCTCCAGATCGTCAGTTCGCTGCCGTCCGGGCGCTTCTCGCTGACACAGTCCGTACGGGGCGGCTCCCCGGTACGGTTCTTGCACAGGTCGGTGTCCCGAGGGTTGGGTCCGAGTTTCCTGTCCACCGTCTTCGCGTCCATGAGCCCGATGACGAGGTAGCCGACCCCGCCGTCCCTGCGGACCGAGTACTGCCCGTCCAGCGGCCCGAACAGATGCTCCTTGGCCTGCTCCGGCGTCGCCTGCTTGAGGATGACGGCCAGCGAGACCTGTTCGACCGAGCCGACGCCGGCGGGCAGCAGCTTGATCAGGTTCGCGGCCCGCGCGCTGTTGCCGGCGGGCTTGGCCGGGGCCGCCACCGACGAGGTCTGCGGGGTCCGCTCCGCGGCGAGTCCGGGCACCACGAACGCTCCCGCCGCGACCGCGCACACCGCCGCGGCCGACACCGCGGCCACCCGGCGCCTGCGCACCCGGGCCGCCCTCGCGTACACGACCTCGGTGCTGATGACGGGCTGCCCCGCGTCCTCGGCGGCCCGCCCCAGCAGCTCACGCACGTCGTTCATACCAATTCCTCCACCATCTCGGCGCGCAGCGCCGCCAACCCCCGAGCCGCGTGGCTCTTGACCGTGTTCTCCCGCATCCCGAGCAGTTCGGCCGTGGCCTCGACGCTCAGGTCCTCCCAGTAGCGCAGCACCAGTACGGCCCGCTGCCTGGGCGTGAGCCGGGCGAGTGCCGCCCGTACCGCGAGGCCGGTGTCCGGATCGGCTGCGTGGACCGCCCGTTCGGGCAGTTCGCCGTACGACTGCTCACGCCGCCAGAACCGACGGCGGGCCGCGATGAACGTGTTGACCAGGGTCTTGCGTGCGTACGCCTCGATGTTGTCGAGCCGCCCGTACCGCCGTCCGCCGAGCACCACCTTGACCAGCGTCGCCTGGACCAGGTCCTCGGCCTCGTGCCGGTCGCCGCAGAGCAGATACGCGCTGCGGAACAGGGCGGTGCGTCTGCTCTCGACGAAGGCGTGCAGTGCGGCGTCGTCATCGCTCCGCATCGTCAGCGTCCCTCCCCCGGTCCGCGGGCGCGGACCGTCTCACCCTTCCAGTGCGGTGGGACGCGGGGCGGGTTGCAGCCGGTGGCCGAAAAAGTTGGCGGGGCGGCACGGACCGTCGTCCGCACCGCCCCGCCTCGCATGGTGCCGCTACTTGACCGCGAGCACCAGACTGTCCGAGGGGGAGGACCAGACGGGCCGCGCCTCGGCGAACCCCGCCGCGCGCAGGGTGTCCGCGTGCCACGCGGCGGACGGCACGTCGCCGTCGGCGTGCTCGCCGTAGATCGCGAACCGCTCGGCGGTCGGTCCGGCGAGTACCGGGTCCTTCGCGGCCAGCGCCCACCAGTCCGCCCAGTCCAGGGCCCCGGCGGCCTTGGCCCGCTCCATGACCGCGTGCCGGTGGGCGCGTTCGGCGGCGTTGATCCGGGGTGTCCCCGTCTCGATCATGTGGTCGGCGTTCATGAACACGCCGCCGTCCCGTACGAGGCCGCCGATCTGCCCGTAGAGGGCGGTGAGCGGCTCGCTGTGCAGCCAGTGCAGAGCGGTGGCGGTGAGCACGGCGTCGTACGAGCCGTGGGGCAGCCGCTCCGTCCACCGGGGGTCCTTGAGGTCGGCGGTCACGAAGGTGACTCGCTCGTCGCCGGCGAAGGAGCCGCGGGCGATTGCCAGCAGCGCGGGGTCGAGGTCGACGCCGGTGCTGGTGGCGTTCGGGAACCGTCGCAGCAGCCTGTCCGTAATACTTCCCGTACCGCACGCGAGGTCGAGCACCCGCGGTTCGGGGCCTGCGAAGGCCTCGACCATGTCGAGCATCACCCGGAAGCGTTCCTCACGGTCGGGCATGTACCACTCCTGCTGCCGGTCCCAGCTCTCCTGCCAGGCCTGCCAGTCGGCACCCGTCGCTGTCTCCGTCACCCGAAACCCTCCATGTAATACCCTGGACATCAAGCAGCCCATTACATCTTCGCCGCATCGACCTTAGACCGACGCCGTAAGGACTACAAGTGGAACTGGCCTATTACTCGGACTACGCCGTGCGTCTGGTCAACACCGAGGAGCCGGCCCGCAACAAGGACTCGCTCACCTCGGTCGACGCGGTGCGCGAGCTCTTCGGCGCCAACGGGCAGGCGGCACGGCGGGCCACCGACGCGGACGTGACCCGCTTCCGGTCCGTACGGGCCCGGCTGCGCGCGGTCTTCGAGGCGGCCGACGGCGGCGACGAGACGCTCGCGGTCGACCTGCTCAACTCGCTGCTGCTGGAGTTCCCCGTCAGCCCGCAGATCTCCGGCCATGACTTCCGGGACGCGGACGGCAAGCCGGACTGGCACATGCATCTCGCCGACCACCCGTCCAACGCCACGGCGGGCTACACCGCGATCGCCGCGATGGGCCTCGCCTTCCACCTGACCTCGTACGGCGTGGACCGGCTCGGCCTGTGCGAGGCGGCACCCTGCCGCAACGCCTACCTCGACACCTCGACCAACCGCTCCCGCCGCTACTGCTCGGACCGCTGCGCGACCCGCGCCAACGTGGCCGCCTACCGGGCCCGGAAGCGTCTGGAGACGGAGCGCGCCGCGGAGACCGGCCGCAGCGCGGAGACGGCCCAGACCACCACACCGCGCACCGAGCGCTGATCCTTCGTCAGCGGCCGGTAGCGGGCCCGGACCCTGGCCAGCACGAGCTCCTCGGGCACGGTCCCGTAGTCCGTGCTGTCACCGCCCGCGAAGGTGTTGTCACCCAGCACCCACCAGCCGCCGGCCCTCCGCTCCACGGCCCGCTTGACCACCAGCAGGTCCTGCTGGAACGGATGCCGCAGGATCACCACGTCACCGGGGCGCACCGGCGCCCCGTACTGCACGAGCAGCCAGTCCCCGTGGTGGAGCGTGGGCACCATCGAAGGGCCCGTCACCTCCACCACCTGGAACGGCACTCGCGCCGCCAGCCCCCGTACGGGCTGCTCATCGGTCACCTCCGGCACCTCCGGCACCTCCCGCATCTCTCCGGCACCTCCCCGGTCCGTCCAGTACACCGTCCCCCACAGGGTTCCGTACATTCGGCCACTGGTCCCGTCCTCACCCCGGACTTTTGGCCTAAGCCCATGGGGGCACCCGCTAAATCAGCCTTCTCACGGAGTAATGTCCCACCTGAGAAGACGATCACGAGGAAGGACAGCCCCATGCTTTCCCGCCTGTTTGCCCCCAAGGTGAAGGTCAGCGCCCACTGCGACCTCCCCTGCGGCGTGTACGACCCGGCCCAGGCCCGCATCGAGGCGGAGTCCGTCAAGGCCGTCCAGGAGAAGTACCAGGCCAACGAGGACCCGCACTTCCGGGCCCGCGCGGTGGTCATCAAGGAGCAGCGCGCCGAGCTCGCCAAGCACCACGTCTCGGTGCTGTGGAGCGACTACTTCAAGCCCCCGCACTTCGAGAAGTACCCGGAGCTGCACCAGCTGGTCAACGACGCCCTCAAGGCGCTGTCGGCCGCGAAGGGCTCCACGGACCCGGCCACGGGCCAGAAGGCGCTCGACCTGATCGCCGAGATCGACAAGATCTTCTGGGAGACCAAGAAGGCTTGATCTCCGGCTAGGCCGTCTGACCTGCGGTTTCGCTGGTCATGTCGCCTACCGGTCCGCACCCGGTCCGCAGGCCGCCGAGAACGGCGTCCATCAAGGACCGGGTGCGGTCTTCTTCGCCCGGCCACAGGTGCGCGTAGATCCGCAGCGTGATGACGGCGGACGCGTGGCTCCAAACTCTCCCCTGACCTGTCGATCCACCGCTTGCGCGAACGCTTCACCACGCAGCCAGTCGCCCCGCTGACCGCGCCACCGGCACATCCGTGGCGCCAGGCCGAACGCTCTCTGCGCACTGCACACACCGTCCTCACGGACCCGACCGGCGACGCGCACCAGGCTCAGGGCGAAATTGCGGCATTCGGCGACTTCCTCCACACCGCAGCCCTGCATGCGCCCCGCCCGCTGCGAGCGGAGATGCAGGCCGCGGCCAGCGCATTCAATCGCGCCAACCGGTCCATGATCCGCGCAGACCATCAGGTCGGCCACGCCCTGCGCAAGGCAGGACAGGAACTCCTCTACGGCACCAACAGCGCGGGCGACTTCGTCATCGCCGTCCTCGCCGCCACCGTCCACCTGGCCCTCGCCGCCGCCCGCTGGCATGAGCAGCGCGATCACCAACAGCAAGCAGCCGCCGCCTGGCAGACCCACGCCCGCCTCTGCAGTACCTACGAGGCACAGGCTGCACCCGTACTGTCCGAACTGATCCGTCGTGCCCCGCCCGCCGAAACCGTCACGCGCTACGAAGGCATCCTGCGGGCGACTCTCCCCGCCCAAGTCGACCGAATCCTGGCCGACCACGCGTGGCCTGCCTTGACCGCCGCCTTGCGCCGCGCAGAAGCTGGCAGCCACTCGCCAGCTTCCGTTCTCACCGCAGCCGCTGAAGGACGTGAACTCGGCATCGCCGAACACCCTGCCCAGGTACTGATCTGGCGGCTCGATAACGCGTCCAGCCGACGACTCGCAGCCGCAAGGGCAAGCAGCACAATGGCTACAGGTCCGAGCACCTCAACGGTCATGCCTGCTGACTCGAAAACTCCTCCCTCTCGTCGGCGTGGGCGATGATGCCCCAACCTGGCGGTCGGATTCTCGTCAAAGTGACATGCTGGATACTTCACTGAAACAAGGGAGTTGGGCTCATGCAGTGGACCGTCCATGGCGAGCGGCAGATCTACAACAACCCATGGGTGAATCTCTGGCTCGTCGACGTTCAGCAGCCTGACGGCCGGCGGTGGGAACACCATGTGGTCCGGATGCGGCACCTGGCCGTAGCGGCCGTGGTCGACGACCAGAAACGCGTGCTGATGATGTGGCGGCACCGGTTCATCACCGATACCTGGGGCTGGGAGCTTCCGATGGGCCTCATCGAGGCCGACGAGACCCCGGAGCAGGCTGCTGCCCGCGAGGCCGAGGAGGAGACCGGCTGGCGGGTGAAGGGCGTCAAGCCGCTCGTGTACGCGCAACCCGCGAACGGCATCACGGATTCCGAGCACTTCGTCTTTCGTGCCGAGCCCGCCTCGTACGTGGGCCCGCCGACCGAATTGAACGAGTCAGACCGAATCGAGTGGGTTCCGATCTCGGAGATCAGGGGCATGATCGACCGTCGCGAGATCGTCAGCAGTGGCAGCCTGGTCGGTCTGCTGTATCTGCTGCTGGACGAGGCGACCGGCGGCTCGTAAGGGGTCAGCCGAGGGCCTCACGCATGCGTTGCTCGAAGGCGAGGACGGGGGCTTCGCGTGCGTAGGGCAGCATTCGGCGGTGAAGTTCTTGGACGTGGCCGCTCACTCGTGGCGAGTCAATGGCTGCGGCGAGGTCGAGGGCGAGGCCGGCGCTGGTGCATGCCTCGTCGAGTTTGCCCAGCTGGAGCTGGGCGCTGGCCAGCCAGTAAGCGTGGAAGGCCCGGCCTCGCTGTTGGTCGGCATTTTCTCGACGTAAGCCCTCAGTGATGAGGGGTTCGGCGCGGGCTGGTTCGCCGAGGCGCGCGTAGGCGATGCCGGTGTCGACGAGGAGTTTCGTCTCGTCGAAGTACTGGACCCAGTCAGGCGCCTCGACTTCGTGTCCGCGTGAGCGTTCGTACTGGTCACGGGAGCGATCCACGGCCTGGTGGCAAGCCTGGGCGTCTCGAAGGGCGGCATGGGCGAACGCTTCTCGCAAGTGCAGCATCGACATGACGAGCGGCTGTTCGCCGGCAGCGCGGGCCGCGTCCTGGGCACGGCATGCAAGGGCCACGGCATCGTTCGGGTTGCCGTCGTAGGTGGCCAGAAGGCTCATGCAGGACAGCACATTGGCCATGAAGAGGCTGTCGCCTTGCGTGTGGGAGAACTTGAGCGCCTGGGTGAAGTAGGTGCGAGCGGTGCTGTACTGACGGGCGTCGAAGTAGGCCCAGCCGGAAAGCCGTGCCAGCTCGGCCGCAACCCCTTGGAGGTCGTGCCGTAAGCCACCGTCGGCAGAGTCGAGGAGGCGGCCGACATAGCGCAGGTGTCCCACGACGGCCGGCCGCAGGGTCGCACCGCCGTGTGCGTTGTCTCGCCGCCAGTAGTCCTGGACCGAGGAGCGCAGGGCTGTGAGGGTGGAACGGGTGGCACGGCCGTCGACCATAGCGAGAAGGTCGTCCAATTCCTCTGCCGGTTCGGTGCGCTGAGGTTCGCGCGGTACAGCAGGAAGTGGCTCGGGCGGCCTCTCCTCGGTGATGGAGGAGGCAGGGATCTCCCAAGGGCGGTGGGCCAGGCCGAGCATTGCACCGGGGATGCGAAGGCCGTCAGCGACGCGTTCGATCACGTCGATATGTGCCAGGCCGCGTCGCCGCGCCATGATCTCGCCGACTCTGCTCGGCGTCATGCCGCACAGTGCCGCGACCCGTGACGGATAGATCCCGGCCTTGACCTTGACCAGCCGGAAGATGTGGGCGAAGTCCCTGCTGCGACAGGCTGCCTGCCACTCCGCACTGGCCAGCAGTACGGCCGGCAGAGCCCGGTGTTCCTGCGAGCGTGCCACTCATCCCCCTCACTCGCCCGTCCGGACGGGCTGCCATGGGACCGACTGCCAAAGAGATTACCCACGTTGGGTAACCACAGTGACCTGACTCTGTGATCGTCGCGGCAGTGAACTTGTGTCCCACAACCCGCCCGCGACGAGGGGACGCGATGCACGCGATGACGACGTACGACCGACAGACCACCCCGCTGCGGTGGCAGATGCAGTTCAGCCCGGTACGCAAGTGCGTACCTCTGGCCCGCGCCCTCGTCTCCAAGACGCTCGCCAGCTGGGGATACGGCCAGGAGTGCATTGACCGGGTGGTCCTCGTCTGCGGAGAGCTCTCTGCCAATGCCGTCGAACACGGCGGCAGACGAGGGCACCTCTTCGAAGTTCGACTGACGGTTGACGGCCCACACTGCCTGGTCGAAGTCTCCGATGCCGGCCGCACCCCTCCCCGCCCCATCCAGGCCGGGGAGGACGACGAAGGCGGCCGGGGCCTGCTTCTCGTCGCAGCGCTCTCTGAAGAAACCGGCCACCACGACCGCCACCCGATCGGCAAGACCGTCTGGGCCCGCCTGGTCCTCAGCAGCCCGAGCGAGGAGTCCGTATGCACGAGCTGATCGCTGCCCCGTACCTCGACCACCACCTCCTCGTACGGCCGGGCAACCCGAAGGCAGCACGCCTTCCCGCCTCCCGGTACGACGAACTGCACTCCGCATCGGGTACCTCAGCAGTGCCCGCGTGGCTGGCCGACGTGGCCCGTCAGGCTTGGAAGATCGATCTCAGCGACCGACGCCTCGATGAAACTGTGCTGGTTCGATCCCGCTCTCCGTATGCATACGGGCGCGCCTCGTACGAGCTGAACCTCGGCTGCAACTACGACTGCGAACACTGCTACCTCGGCCTGAAGCAATTCGCCGGCCTGGAGTGGCCTGAGCGTGAGCGCCTGCTGTACGCCATCAGGGACTCGGGGGTGCTTTGGCTCCAGCTCACAGGCGGTGAGCCGATGATCGACAAGCTGTTCCCCGAGACGTACCGGCTGGCGTACGAGCTGGGCATGATGGTCGAGATCCTCACCAATGGCTCGCGTCTTGCCGCACCGAAGAACCTCGCCCTGCTGACTCGCTTGAGGCCGAACCGGATCACACTCAGCCTGTACGGGGCCACCGCAGAGTCCTACGACGGGCTGACCCGGCGCCGGGGCGCGTACCGCATGTTCGTCAAAGGACTGGATGCAGCCCACGAAGCTGGGCTACCCCTCGATCTCGCCTTGATCATCACGCGGCACAACGCCCATGAGGCCGAGCAGATGCGCGCCTTCGCCGGTCGCTACGACTTGCCGTACCGCGAGTACACCCACATGTCGCCGACCATCTACGGCGGCGCGGAAACCCTCGCCACCCAGGCCCCGGACCACCTCGCAGATCGCGAACCCTTCAACGGCTGCAACGCCGGCCACACCTTCTTCCACGTCGACCCGCACGGCATGGCGACCATCTGCAAGGTCGGCCGTGACGAAGCGATCCCCCTCATGACCACGGGAGTCGAGGGCCTGAGCCGCCTCGGCGGCATCGCCGACTCTCTGATGCTTCGCACCGGTGGCTGCACCGGCTGCCAGCTCTCCGGCACCTGCCGGGTCTGCCGGCCGCTGGCCAAGGTCTACCAGGAGGCGAAGGCACCACTGGACAGGTACTGCCAACACGCGACTACAAGGAGCTGAACCATGACCGCCGTAGCAGTCGAGATCGCCCCCATCCGCCCGCTGTCCGAGCCTGATGCGGAGATCATCCTCATCGACGACGTGGACGCCTTCGCTGCGGCCACCATGCCCGGCTGCGGGGACGACAACCCGTACAACTGACCATCCCTTCAGGGGCTTTCGGCGGCACCTCGCGCCGGATGCCCCTGTTGGCGCGTAGATCTGGAAACCTGACGGCCATGCCCGCACCCTCCATCACCTTCGCCGGTCTTCCCTCTGGCGCTCGTACCGCCATCGAAGCCGAGATCGGCTCGATTCTCAGGATCGAAGACGTCAGCGCCGGTCTCAACAGCTCCCTCTCCGCGCTCGCACACACCGCCGACGGAGTCGTCTTCCTCAAGGGCCTGCGTGCCGACCACCGATGGGTCTGGACGCAGCAACGCGAGGCAGACATCAACCCGTACGTGACCCCGCTCGCCCCGCGCCTGCTCTTCCACGTCATCGCCGGCGGCTGGGATCTCCTCGGCTTTGAGGCCATCGACGGCCACCATGCCGACTACTCCCCAGGCTCCCCCGACTTGCCCAAAGTGACCGGGGCCCTCAGAGAGCTCGCCTCTCTTCCTTGCCCTGAGCTCGAACTCCGGCTCGCCGAACAACGTCTGGCCGCCTATGTCAACCACCCTGGCGACACGGACTCCTTCCGAGGCGACGCACTGCTCCACACTGACTGGAATAACCACAACGTCCTCGTCACCGAAGACCGCGCATACCTCGTCGACTGGGCCTGGGCCACCAGGGGCGCCCCGTGGCTGGATCCCGCCCACTGGATCATCTGGCTTATCGCGGCTGGCCACACGCCTTCTGCCGCAGAGGAATCGGTCGCGCTTCTTCCTGCCTGGGCATTGGCACCACCCCGAGCGGTGGACGCCTTCGCCCACGCCAGCGCGAACCTCTGGCAAGAAATTTCGGGCGTTACCCCGGATGGCTGGACAAAGAACTTGCTTGACGCTACACGGATCTGGCAACTACACAGAAGCAATCGTCACTGAACAAATGCACGGTTTGCCTCAAGGGGCTATCAAATCCGGTGCACCGATATTCCCTAACTGTCAAGATCACCTTCCGTGTTTGACCCGCCCGAAACCCTGCTCCAATTTTAAGGCCGCACAATGCGCTGCACCCTGTGCACCTTCGCGACCTTAAACGGCAACTTCAGTGATTCATGGTTGTTCACTATCCAGTCCCGCTGATCTTCGCTCAGCTTGTCGCTACTAGATTTCACTTCAACAAATTCGATATCTGCGACCCCGCGTGCCCCCTCGTCCCAGGAAACCAGATCAGGCCAGCCTAGATATCTACCCCAATAGTCATCTGCGAGAAATCGGAGAATTCCCTTTACTCGTGTCGGGCCCAAAATCTCTATGAGTCTCCGGCCGCGTTCAACATCGATGGCACGATGCGCCCAAAGGTACTGCCGCAATTTTTCAGCATGCGAAGTCCAGTAGTCAAAAAGCCACAAAAACTCCTCCATCTCGCATGGAAGGCTCGCAAGGTGTTCCTCAAGCGCACCCGCTCGGCGGGTGGCGTGCACCGGGCTGCCAAAATCTTCCGGAAGTATCGTCCAGATGAGATCATCCTGGCCTACGTCGCCCCCGCTACGTCCACCAAAGCCGGCTGGCCGGTTGCACGGATCCCTAGGATCCTGCACCCACAGCCACATCAATGTGGCATACAGGGCATGGAACGGCCGACTTTCGCACAACATAACCTGCCGCCCCGCTTGGCGCAGTTGCTGGGCTACAAACTCCTCCACCCCGACAGCGCATTCGATATCCGCCGAGCCGAGCGGAATCACTTCCACGTGGCCACGAGTCGGGGTTACATAACATGCTGAATATTCTTCCGTCGCCACTTTGCAGGCGGCCAGAATATCCGAATCCGATTGCCTGGAGAAATCGTATTTTGGCTGTCTTTCATGTTGTTCACGTATGTCTCGGACAACCGTCTGCTCGATGCCTTTATACGCGTCCATGTGCTGGTGAGAGAGTGCCATCACTACCCCAACCCCGTCAGGGTCGGTCACTGACAGGCCCTCACCTTTAGCCCATTGGATGAAGCGATGATTCGTCTCCTTGTGGATCTCGCGCCAGTAGAACCGATGGACCAAGCTGGCCGCACCGCGGTGCGGCCTTGCGGGGAATGCCGGAGGTACCTTGCCTCGGCACTCATGGCACACGCCAGCCACCAAGGGTTCTGTGACTTGAACCGGAATGCGAGTCCGCGCATCAATGCTCCGCGCGGCCTGATGAGGGAGCACGTAGAGGGCAATTTCCTCATCGCAAGAGCAGGTTAGGACAGCCTGGCAGTCTCCACATTTATACTTCCACAATAGCTCGTGCGGGTTGACGATCGACAGCGATGCATGCTGGCAAGCCGCACGTTCATCGTTCTTCATCGGCTCCACGTTCCCTTTTGAGCGCGCAAGTCCAACCTATTGCTTGTGAGGACGCGGAATAGTGATCACCATGGGGCGAAGATGAATCGAGCCCGCTTGAGAAAGACGTTCCGCTTGATCTTGAAGATCGGTCAGTAGCCCTTCAGGCGTTAGTTTCCTCGCCTGTGTCCTGCGCCTATCCTCCGGAGCGTCCCAAAGGGAAATCGGGTACCAGCCGACAAGGAAAATACCTGCATCCGTCCTCACCTCGGGTAGGTACCGGCCGACCAACTGCTCGTCCTGGTCCGTCAGAACACCGCGATTCCAAGCACCCTTGACCTCGATGACCAATTTCACACCCGCCCCAGAATCCGCACTAATTTCGTCGCCGGACGAAGGAAGCGCTTCGATGAGGATGTCAGTACGGTCACCCGCGCCGTAAGCGTCGGTGGGGTGAACTAGAACCTCTCGGTTCACGGCGACACGGTGACCAGCTAGCCTGAGATTCAGCTCGTGTGCGAGGTAAGCACAGAGGGCCGCTTCGGGTTTGGGGCGCCAAACCTCAGAGACTTCCGTAGCTGGCGTGGACTTCTTCCGCGAGCCCGGCGTCCGGTCCCACAGCAGCTCTCCGTGATTAGGGACATCGCGGCTAACTTCTACCAGAGCCTCATACACAACGTCGGTGAGATCCACGCTGGTGCGGATGACGCGACGCGACGGGTCCTGGAGAACTTTCATCACATCTTCGGGTCGCACTTGAATCCAGTTTGCAGCCCCGTATTGCTTGACGGCCGAAACAAGCGCTGCCGCCACAGCAAGCCTTTCGGGGTACCGCGCAGCTAGTTTCCGCAACTGGCGGACGGCCTCAGCAGAGGCCCGTTGACTCAGATCACGGAGAAGTCGATCTCGCCATTCTCGCGCTTGTTCGTCCGCACTTACCCAGTGAGCTTCGAGAAAACTCTGGTCCTCCTCGGGCGCGTACAAACTGCTGAGCCACAAGTAGAGCTCGCCGATGCCCGCATCATCCATCGAGCTCTGAATTAGCTCGGCCGCGTTTCTCGCGCACCCTTCGGCCAAGTTCCGACCGAACTCAGTATCTGTCGCCACTAGCGCCTTGACGCGCGGCCAGTGCGCCTCTGCATCAGCGGTCAGAAGGATTTGGGCTGCCAGGACTGCCACCCTCCGAGCCGCCGGCCCTTTGCCACGCGCACCGAGAGCTGTGTCGATTAGTTCGTACCCAGCACTGCTCATTACGCTTACGAGCGAACTGAGGATGCTATACCACGTCCGCCGCGCGGCGTCTCGTGCGTCTTCACTATCAGGCAGGGTCAGGAGCGCACATTCTTCTGAAAGCATCTCCGGTTCCGAATCGCTGACCTTGCCCGGTATGACATCAAGGTGGACTGAAATCTCTGTGGCGAGATTCTCCATCGCGGTACGCAATTCCGTCGCCCAACGCGGGTCGACAGAATCGAGCTCGATTGGTTGCTGGCCTTTGGACAGCGCGACCGTGGCTATCTGAGTAACGCGCAATGCCACTGACTCAGCAGCATGCAGACTGGCCAGGCGCAGCAAGTCCCTCCGGACCGGCTCCATAAAACTCGTTGATGACCCCAATATCTCAGTGAGGATCGAGGCGGTCCACGAGCGCCAAGCGGAGGAGGGTAGCTCAGCAAGGCGGTCGCGGCCGTGCAACTCGACCAGCAGGGCGTATCCGGCCCAGGAACGCTTATTGTGCTGAGAATTCCGGAGCCAAGATTCAGCGTGGTCGTGTTCGACGGTGAGGTAGCGGACTGCAAGCTCGGGCAAGTCAGACAGGTCATCGTCGAGTGAGCCAGCCCCTGCCCAAGTGGAGATCGAGCCAGCCGCATCCTCCACCCTTCCCGTCTTGAGGTCGACTCGAAGACGCCACAGGAACCGCCAAAGGCTGTCGTTGTTTCCCTCCCTGGCCTCGTCAAGGAGACTCACCTGTTCGGCAAGGAACTCTGCAGCTTCTAGCCAGGGACCATCCGAAGCCTGATGGTTCCGGCGCAGCGTCTGTGCCAATCGGCTGTCGACCGCAATTGGCTCATAGAAGGGACGCATGTACGGCCAAGCTGGATGCTGCTCATCGTAGGCCAATTCGAAGGCATTGCAATCCTCGCGAGGAAAGAGACAGGAGGCCAGTTCACCGTAAGTAGCGAGGAGTGCTTCGCTGCCGGAGGTCGATGCCTCAGCTACCCGATTCAGCGCCCATGGAAAGTCTGATCCGTCCACCAACTGATGTCGAATTGCCCAATCGGGCGGCGCAGAAGCTCGCCCCATTCTTACCGGCGGTCGGCGGTCCCAGTCGTAAACGATCAGATGCGCCGCTTCACGAGGGTCAACTTCTGCGCTTACGGCCTCGTCGACAAGCGCCTGGGTTAGAACTCTACGGAGCGACTGAACACGGACAGATTCGTGTCCTTGCTCGTCAGGTTGGAGAGAATCCGGAAAGCGGACCTTGTGGTACTCGTGAAAGAGGGCATGAATGATCTTTGCCAGGGAATTTAGATGCCGTGTTATGTCCTTGTCGCGAAGCGCGCGATCGATCACTGCATCGATCAGGGGAGTCTCAAGGCGATCGGAAGAAAAGACGAAGCCATTTCCTGATGGCCCCTGGTGGAGGACTGCCTGCTGGGCCCAAGCCAGCAGCTCTGCCAGGTCATCGTCCGTGCACTGCGTGGGCATGTTCCTCAAGAACTGAGCGTAATTGCCGTACAGGCTAGGAGATGGAGGGCGCAATGCGGCGAGTACCAACGTAACGTCCAAGTGTTCCGGCCACAGGAGATCAAGCAGAGTCCCCCGCAGTTCTTGATCCGGATCCACTTTTGCGGCGTAAGGCGGCTCAGTAAGTGAAGCAAGGACTCTGGTGAGGACGGGCACTGTGCGGTCAGTAGCGCCACAAGAGAACGCCGCGCGCGCTGCTAGACGGCGCTCCGTCTGATGCCAGGCATCGTTCTCCGACAGACCTAGGAGTGCGTCGGCTAGCCTCGGGTGGGCCACGTCGGCATCCCGGGCCAACTGGATGGCCAGGCGGACCCTTGCTCTGATTTGCCAGTCGGCTGCACCCTCACGCGGAGCGGTGTCCAACACGTCGGCAAGCTGGTCCGCGAGAAGCGGGTGGCCCAGGTCCCACCGGGAGAGCTGCCAGCGGGTATCGCCCAGTTCGACTTGCGCCGCACGTTCCAGAAGCCGGCTTACGGTCAGCTGACGGACCTCGTCAGAGCGCACAAGGGAGCTATGCACCGCCAGGCTCTCAGGATCGGCAGCCGCCAGCCAGGCAGTAGCCGTGGGATTCATGGCTACGAGCCAAGCCGCGGTCTCACGCAGAGGGGCTGGAATGCTGGCCGTCTCCCCGCCCGGTGCACCGACGAGAAAAAGGTTCTCCAGCTGCTGCTGTGTCGTCCCTCGGTCGGTGAGATGCCGAGCCGCGAGGTAGGCGGCCACGGACGAGTGTCGGAACTCTACTCGGTTCTGGTCAGGCGCCGTGAACAGTGCTGTCTCCAGCGTCTCTTCCACCACCTGCCGCGTGACAGAGAAGGCACCTGCGCCAGTTAGCTCCTGACCGCCCGCCAGGGCGCCACCGTCCAAGTCGTAGGCGCCAGCATCGAAAGCGCGGCCACGCCACACTGTTCGGTGGCCGGAAAGCAGCATCCACGCAGCTATACGTCCAGCCACCGTGAGTCGCTGCGGGGCAGTGGTGGCGGCGGACTTACCTTCTCGATACGGCTCGTGGTCTTCCGCGAGGCGCGCAACCCCGCGAGCAAACAGGCCCTGCGGCGTGCCGTGCAACTGGCCGTCGTCGCGGTATGTCAGAACCAGCAATTCCAAGGTCAACGGCACGCCGGCGAGGACGGCCGCCCCGGCTTCCTCGGCCGCCGTAACCAGGTCTTCACCTCGTACGTCGGCACTGTCGGCCAGCTTTACAGCCTCATCACGACTCAACGGGACGAGGTCGACAGACCAGCACGCTCCGAACGCCTCAGCCAGCACTGGGGTCAGCGTTTGCGGATAGTCCGCCGTGCGACAGGCCATGAGGAACCGAACTCGACTAGTATCCCTACCGCGCAGCGACCTCTTCAAACGCCCAGTCAGCTGTTGGCGCAGCGAGCTCTCGTCTGCCTGGTCAAGGACCACCCACAGCGTTCCAGCGTCGGCCGTGGAGCCTTCTCCTGCCGAGGGCAATGACTCAAGATGGCAGCCCAACTCCTCTCGGTAGGAGATCTCAGTCAAGTCCCCGCCCGCCACCCACAAGCATGCGTCGGCACTCGGATCCCACGTGTCCGCGACCTGAGGCAATGTGTCGGTGAGTTGCCTTAGGACTGAGGTCTTCCCTGCTCCCGGCTCGCCCAGCACCACCATGGCGCCAGCTGCTGCGATTACAGAGGGAAGCGCCAGCGCTCCCTCACGTAGCTGCCCCACCTGAGTGGCCACGTCGTCATCCCCAGTGCGAAACGCATTGGCGACTCGCGGAATCGAGTCTTCCGCTGTGGCATGCGTGCCTCGGATTCTGCAGACACGAGGTACCTGGATACCGAAAACTCTTCCCGACATGGCCCGATTCTCTCAGTGCACACTGACAGCGCCCCAACCGGCGGACTTTCAGGTCGAAACGCTTCACCTGTCCCGAGCGCCCGGTCCGCACACAGTCCGCAATACACCTGGTCAAGACTGTCGCACCCCATCGCCAGCCATCAGCAAAAGGCCAGGTCAGCGCCCCACAGGGAAGATCCCAGCAGGTCACCGACCCGGCCCGTTACTAGGAGACCAAGAAGGCCTGATCGGTCAACAGTTCAGCCACTGGCTGGACAGCAGATCAGAGCAGGAATGAGAGAGGCCCGACCGCTTCGAGCAGTCGGGCCTCTCCCGCGTTCGTAGATCGTTTGGGAGCCGTTGGGGGAACGCGGTCAGGCGGAGCGCCACTCCCGCCGGCTCGCGGCCTCGTCCGCCTGCTCCATCAGGAGCGCCTCGTTCACCACGCTCCGCCCTCGGTTCACACCAGTGGCCATGGAGCCCGGCAAACGCGGCCGGACCGCTGTCCCCAGCCCGATGCCCTCGCCCCACGCGTCGCGACGAGCGCATCGGGTCGGGTCGGGTCGGGTGGGGTCGGGTGGGGTCGGGTCGGGTGGGTCGGGTCGGGTCGGGTCGGGTCGGGTCGGATCGGGTTCAACGGCAGAGATCCATGATGGTGTCGTCGAAGTCGGGAAACTCCTGTGCGGCCCGCGCGAGGATCGTCGCCGCCGACGCACGTCCGCCTGGGTCGAATTGCTCCGCGAGAGCTGCAAGGTCGCGATTGGCCTGGGGGGGGGGGCCAAATCGGACTCGGGCTCGTACGAGGCGACTGCTTCCCACGGGCCAAAGCCGTCAGCCAGCAGCCACAGGAAGGCACCCATCTCTTGAGCGACGACACCGGTCTCTCCTTCGGACCCAAGGAAGACGATGGGTTGCTCGGCCAGTTCTCGACATGGACGAACCAGCCAGAACGCCGCGTATCCGCCGGTGCCGTCCTGACCGAATACGCGGAAATCATCGCCGTTCAGCTCACGATTGCCTGTCCACGCACGAAACCACTCGGTGGTCTCATCCGCGCTCAGGAAAGACTCGTAGGGTTCGAAGTCGACACCGTCCTCACCCATGCACTTGAACCGGACCGCCATGGCGGCAGCGAGCACGAAGGGGAACCGGCGATCTCCGCTCACGATCATGCGAACAGACTATCGATCGATGTCGTTTGGCAGCACGGCCTCCAGGCCACGCCGACCGGCGCTCCGATCCGATGCTCTCGCTGCTCGTTGCAGCGAGGGCATCGGTCGTCAGGTGGCGTGGGCCGTGGGTAACCGCGAGACCCAGGTCGCGACCTCGGTCAGGTGCGCGGGCTGCAGCCCAATTTGCGGGTCGGGCTGAACGAGAAGGGTCGCCGCTCCCCTGGCGGCGCGCTGTGCCGCCCACTCATGGTCGAGGCCCGTGAAGTCGTCGTCGATCCAGATGGCAGGCGCGTCATTCAGCCAGGCGTCTACGTGGTCGCGTTTCCAGAGGTAGCCGCCGGGGTGGCTGGTGGTGATCTGGGGGCGAGGCAGGTCGACGTACGGGAAGTCGGGCAGCCCCAGAAGAGGGCCGATGATCGTGGTGGCGTCCTTGCGCCAGCTCGTGCACCAGATGGGGGTAACGAGTCCGCTGGTCACGAGGTCAGCGAGAATGACGCCCTGTCTCGGGTCGAGCCAGATGGGCACGGGGTCGTCGGGGTGCCGACCGGCGGGCAGGACGGTGTGACGGACGTGGGTGGGCGGGGTGCTGCCGTCGGCGGCCGGGAACGGGATGAGGACGCCGTCGATGTCCAGGAGCAGGTAGGGCAGGGGCATCGGTGCCTCCGTCGGTCAGCGTTTGCGGGCGGTGATCAGGAGGGTGGTGGGCCAAGGGTCGCGGCGCGGGTGCCGCAGCTCCACCGTCGAGGTGACCCGCAGGTCCGCCCGGGAGAGGTGGGCGTTCCAGCGGCGGGCGTCGAACTCCCACCGTGCGAGGGGCAGTCGGGTGCGGTCGGGCATGGTGACGTAGTCCTCGCGCGGACGGTCGTCCGTGCATGGATGTCTTCCGGCCCGTGCCGGGTGAGGGACGGAGAAGGCCAGCACACCGCCCGGTTTCAGGCGTCGGGAAATGGCGGTGAGGAGGAGCTCGGGGGCGACGAGGCCGACGGCGCCGAAGACGGAGTAGATCGCGTCGAACGTCCGGCCGGTGGCCTGCAGGTGGTGCAGTGCGTGGCCGGCGGCGAAGGTGGCGCCGTCGATGTGGCCGTAGTGGGAGCGGGCGCGGCGTACCTGGAGGCCGATCAGGTCTACGCCGGTGACGCGGGCCTGGTGGTGCTTTGCGAGGTGGGCCACGTTGTGGCCGGGGCCGCAGCCCAGCTCCAGGAGGCGCTTGCCGCACAGGTCCCGTCCCAGGATCTCGGCGCCGGGACCGATGCCCGCGTGGGTGCTCCATTCCATCCGGGCCGGTGCGGTGAGGGCGTGCGCGGGAGCAGCGGCTGTGCGCTGGGCTGCGTGGGCGTACCAGGGGGAGATCTGGGCGAGCACCTAGACCTCCAGGAGTTGGACCACGTCGTTCAGGTGGCGGCGGACGACGGGGATGTACGCGGGGTCCTTGGCCGGGTCGTCGATCCAGCGGATGGCCTGCTCCATGAACCACTCCACGGCCCACATGCGGTGCCAGCCCAGGGCCCATGCCTCGGCGGCGAGGCCGCCCCGGGTGGCGAGGGCGTCTTCATGACCGCCTGCGGTGACGTACTGCTCCAGGAGCACCCGCATTCGGAAGGGGCTCGGTACGTCGGTGGTGCCGTGGTACGAGGCGAGGTCGATCAGGCCGGGGCCGGTGAAGGCGCGTGCGAAGTCGAGGAGGTGCCAGCCGTTCTCCCCGATGTGGACGCTCGTGGGGTGGAACTCGGAGTGCACCCAGCCGAACGGGTCGAGCGTCGCCCCCTGGACACAGGCCTCGGCCGCGGCGGAGATCTTCCCCAGCGCGGTCTCGACGTCATCGCAGTCCGCCCAGCGGTCAGCTTTCCGCAGCCGCTGGAGGTGATCGAGGGCTCGACCGGGCAGAGCTGCGAGGCCCGCCCCGTCGAGGAGGGGCAGACCGCTGGCCGGGCGGGCGGCATGGAGCATCACGGCGGCGGCGACGCCGTCGAGGTCGTCGGCGTCTCGTACGGGGGTGCCGAGGTCGTCCATGAGCATCCCGAGCCACTTGTCCTGCATGGCGGTGGCGTGGAGGGCGGGGACCGGGAGCCCGCGCTGGTATGCCGCCCGCAGGGCCTGGGCCTCGCGGTCGAAGGGCTCCTTGGCGTACTTGAAAACGGCCGTGGTGCCGTCGGGGAAGGTGACGCGTTCGACGCCGGACATGCCCCAGACGCGAATCTCGGCACGTTCAGGGAGGGGCTTGCCGACGAGAGTGCACAGGTCGTCCAGCAGGGTGGCGGACAGGCTCTGGTCCATGGGGGTCTCCAGGGGCTGGTGGGCTCCGGGGCGGGCGGCGCGCGAGCCGGCCCGCCCCGAAGCCGTACTGGGGTGGGTTACTCGGCTGCGGTCACGCGGCGGGCGTAAACCTGCTCGATCCAGCCCGCCTTGAACTCGGCCAGGTCGTCACGGAAGTTGGCCATCGAGGCACCGTAGGGCGCGACGACGCCGCCGGACTGGTCCGGCACGGACTGGCATCCGTGCACGAGCCGGCCGCCGAGCGCGGCGTGGGCCTTGATGGACTCGATCCGGCGGTGCTCGTTGAACCAGCCGCCGTGGTAGACCTCGTCCAGCATTCCGCCCGCCGCGTCGTCCAGGTCGAAAACGACGGACGTGGCGGCGGGAAAGAACCAGCACGGGCCGACGTTGGAGATGTGCCCGTCCAGCTCGACCTTGTTGAGCGCCATCAGCGTGGCCGCCTCACGCAGCATGCGCAGATGGTCGGCAGTGATCTGCGGGAGGCCGAGGCCGGCCAGGTGCTCCTTGCGGAAGAGGTACGAGTACACCCCGTACGCCGTCGCCAGCACGCGGGCCGCGTCGGAGGTGGACTCGCCGTGGTTCTTGATGAAGTCGAGCGCGAGCTGCTCGACCGCGCTCCCGGGAGTCTCGTCCACGTCGAGGAGCTGGGCCTTCACCAACTCCCAGTCGGCGACGAGCCAGGTGCTGGACTCGAAGCGGAAGAAGTACTCGGCCGGGTCGATGGTGATGCGCCGGCCGTCCACCTGGATGCCGGGCAGGCGGTTCCAGCGCGGGTCGAAGGCGTCGGGCAGCTCGACCGTGATGGTCGCGGTGTCGATGGTGGTCACCGTGTCTCCGTCTCTGATCGTCCGGGCCGGGGCACAGGAATGCCCGAGCCCGTTGGGGCGTACGGAACTTGGGGGCCGCCCGGCCCGAGAGTGGGGCGGCTGTCGATAAGTGAACCGCTCGCTACGCAGAGTGGGTACGGTGTGACCGAGGTCAAGCGGTATACACGGTTTACGGATCCGGAGCGGAGGCGATCGTGCCGGCACCGAATAGCGCCAACTCCCACCTGCGCGACACGATCAATGCCGCCGGGTGCACGTATGAGGCACTCGCCAAGGACGTACGCCGCATCGCCGCCGAGAACGGCGAACTGCTCCAGACCAACAAGTCGGCCATCTCCCACTGGGTGGGCGGTGCCCGCACGCCGTCCGGCCAGGCAGGCCAGTACCTCGCCGAAGCCCTCTCCCGGCGGCTGGGACGCGTCGTTACCCGAACCGAGCTCGGCCTCCACTCACCCGACACGGAGTCGCCACCGGACACCGACCCCGTCACCGCGGTCACCGATCTCGGCCGCGCGGACGTCGAACGCCGCCGCTTCCTCGCCATCGCCGCCTTCACCACGACCGGCGTGGCCATGCCGCTCCTGCACGACCACGAAGCCACCTCGCGGATGCTCCGCGCCCGCACCGCCCGCTCCCTCGTCGGCAGCGACGACATCGACGTCGTACGACAGATCACGGCAGCCTTCAGCGCCGCCGACGAACGGCTCGGCGGCGGGCACGGCCTGACCACAGTCACCGCCTACCTCGCCGACACGGCAGCCCCCATGCTGCGCGGACGGTTCCCCACAGAAGCCTTACGCCAGGCCGCCTTCGGCGCCGTCGCCGAACTCGCCTACCTCGCAGGGTGGAAGCACCACGACCTCGGCCACGAAGGCGCTGCCCAGCGCTACTACCAGGTCGGCTACCAGCTCGCCTGCGAAGCCGACCCCCACGGCCACGCCGCCTGGATGATGCGCGCTCTCGCCCATCAATCCCTCAGCCTCAAGCAACCCCACCACTGCGTGGACCTCGTCAAAGGAGCGCTCGCCCGCGGCCTCGGCCACGTGGACGGCCGAACGGAAGCGCTCCTCCACATCACGCACGCCCGCGCCTACGCAGCCGTTGGCGAGAACCCATTGGCCGCCCGCGCTCTCCTCGCCGCCGAGGACGCCCTCCTGCGCGAGGACGGACCTCAGCCCAGCTTCTCCCGCGTCAGCGGCCCCGCCGCCGGCACCGTGGCCAGCCACACCGCACGCACGCTGACCGACCTCGCCGACCACATCGGTACGGAACAGCAGCACCGCGACGCGCTCACCCGCTGGGACCCGGAGAAGTACAAACGAGTCCACGCCCTCACCCACGCCGACCTCGGCGACAGCCTCGCCGCCCAGACCCGAGCCGACGAAGCCGTTGCCGCCTGGACCCAAGCCCTGGTCCTCATGGAGGGCATGACCTCCGACCGCACCCGCAAGGCCATCACCTCGATCCGCTCCACGCTCGCGGTGTACCAGCGGCGCAAGGTACCCGGTGCCGCCGATCTCGCTCGCCGCGCTCGCGAGGCCCTCGCCTAACATGCCCAACAACCCGCCTGACGAAGGGAACCCCGTGGTCCAGCAGACCGACAATCGCCCCCAAGCCCTCAAGCCGGCGCTCGACTCGATGACGCTGCTGGTCGCGGCCGTCATCGTCCACGACAGGGTGGCCAACCGTGTCGTGCTCCTGCAGCGCAGCGAGAACGCCAAGTTCGCCAAGGGCCTGTGGGACCTCCCCGTCGGCAAGAGCGAGCCCGGTGAACCCATCACCGAGACTGCGGTCCGCGAGCTCTACGAGGAGACCGGCCTCACGGTCAAGCCCGAGTCCCTCAAGGTCGCCCACATCATCCACGGCGCATGGGGCGTCGAAGCCCCCAACGGCTTCCTCACCGTCGTCTTCGCCGCCCACGAATGGACCGGCGAACCGGAAAACCGCGAACCCCGCAAGCACTCCCAGGTCAGCTGGGTCGGGACCGGCACCATCCCCGAGAACTTCGTAGACACCACCTCAAGCGCCCTACAGCAATACCTCGCGGGCGACCCGGAAGTCTCGCTCGACGGCTGGCGATAGAGGCACTCCACTAGTCATCCTCGGGAATGACGTCGGAAAGACCACGCTCTTGAAAAACACTGCACGGGAATCCGCCAAGCCTCCGACCACCTATCTGCCAATTTTCGGGAATATCGATCACCCGCCAATCAATGGAGGGATCGTCAGCGAGCGCTTTGCCAATGTGGCAGTCCACGAGCTTGCCAGTCAGCTCGCCGACGCAAATTCCTATTCTGAGTACCTAACGAACTCCGCCCGACAACTATTTCCCGAGCTCAGTTCCGGGCACGCGATCGTCCTGCTCACCATCACGCGACTCGTTAAGACCATGGCCGAGCAGTCCCTCGTCCTGCTGGTTGAATCGGAGGCCCACCTGCGTCCTACCCCCGTCAACCCGACAGGCCGTCAACAACCGGACGCCAGCCAACTACGCCGAAGCCCTGACGGCAGGATCCAGCGTCTCGTGTGTCCAACATCTGGGGTCAAGGCCCCTCGCGCCAAGGTTGTCGGACCTGTGCGGCAGGATAGGCGAATGGATAAAGCAGCGTGGATGCGACTGAGCCGCGACCGTCGAGTGCTGGTGGTCGGCGTTCAGACCGGCGGCTCCCTCGCCTCGCGTCCTCGGCGCCCCGTGGGCAACCGGTGATGGCGACGCAGGCGATTGTCGAGGAGCAAGATGTGAAATCGCGCGATCGCGTCAAGGCGCACGGAGAGGTCTTCACGCCGCGCTACATGGTCGACCAGATGCTCGACCTGGTGAGCGAGGACTTGGAGACCGGTCCCGACTTCGTCGACAAGACCTTCCTCGAGCCATCGGCGGGCGACGGCAACTTCCTTGTGGCGATCTTGCGCCGCAAGCTGGAGGCGATCGAGAAGCGTTACCCCGCCGAGGCATGGTCGCACGAATCGCTGTTTGCGCTGGCGTCGATCTACGCGATCGAGTTGCTGGAGGACAACCATCAGGAAGCCATGGCCAACATGCTCGTCGAGTTCCTGGGCTTCCACCAAGCTCACGGCACACTCGCGGGCACGGATACCGACCTGCACAAGGCAGCGCAGTTCCTTATCGAAGCCAACATTGTGCGCGGCAACACCCTGACCAACCTGACTCCCACCGGCGAAGATATCCAGTTCTCCTGGTGGCACCGGATCGAGGCGCAACCCGGGATGGTACAGCGCGAGCCGTTCACGCTCGCCTCGCTGCGTTACGACGGTGGCTTCGACTTCACGGAGTACGACACCTATCAGCCATGCCGGATCGACCAGGTCCACGAGAGTGCGGGGTCCGATGTCTAATCTGAAGATCAACACCTTCCGCGAGATCACTCCACTGATCTACTCGTGGCGCACTCCGGACGTCCCTCGGTACGAGGGATGGGAGAAGATCGGCTACACCGAACAGGCGAGTGCCGACCTGCGTATCTCGCAGCAGGCGTCCCAGATGTATGTCGAGAAGGAGAAGGTGTGGGCTCGGCGGGCCCTCTTCACCTCAGAGGCGGGCGGACGGTTCACCGACCACGACTTCCACGCCTACCTCAAGCAGCACAGCATCGAGCGTGAACTGAGCCCAAAAAGGACAGAGTGGCACTGCTTCGACGGCGCTCCCAAGAAGTCCCTCGACTTCTTCAACGACTTCGCTGGCCAGGACTTCGCCGATCTCCAGAGCGACGGCCTCGACGACTATGTCCTGCGGACCGAGCAGAAGGCTGCCGTCGCCATGGCTGTGGAGGCCTTCGAGGCGGGCAAGGACGAGGTCTTGTGGAACGCCAAGCCGCGGTTCGGCAAGACGCTGTCGACCTACGACTTGATGCGCACAATCGACGTCAAGCGCGTCTTGGTGGTGACCAACCGGCCAGCGATCGCGAACTCCTGGTACGACGACTTCACGAAGTTTATCGGCCACCAAACGACCTTCAAGTTCGTCTCACAGTCATCATCGCTGGCCGACCGGTCACCGATGTCTCGAGATCAGTGGCGTGCCTATTCAAATGACCACGGAGACGAGGACCCCCGCATCGTGGAGTTTCTCTCGCTGCAGGACCTGAAGGGCTCGCAGTACTTCGGTGGCCAACACGACAAGCTCAGGCACATTGCGGAATTCGACTGGGATCTGCTCGTCATAGACGAGGCCCACGAGGGCGTCGACACCGCCAAGACAGATGTCGCCTTCGACCACATCAATCGCCGCTGGACCCTGCACCTGTCGGGGACCCCCTTCAAAGCGCTGGCTTCCGGCAGGTTCGACCAGGACCAGATCTTCAACTGGACGTATGAGGATGAGCAGACCGCTCGAGCCGAGTGGCCCGAGAACGGGGACGAGAACCCCTACGCGGCACTTCCAACGCTGAACCTGCTGACATACCAGATCTCTCGCATGATCACAGACCGACTAGCCGAAGGTGTAGCCGTCGACGAGGACTCGGCGAACATCGACTTCGCGTTCAACCTCAACGAGTTCTTCGCGACCAAGGACAACGGATTTTTCGAACACGAGGCGGACGTCGCCAGGTTCCTCGACTCCATGACGACCCACGAGAAGTACCCCTTCTCCACCCCCGAGCTGCGCGATGAGATCCGACACTCCTTCTGGCTACTCAACCGTGTCGCTTCCGCCAAGGCGCTCGAGCGGATACTGAAGAAGCATGACGTCTTCAAGGACTACACGATCATTCTGGCTGCCGGCGACGGCAAAAGTGAGGACGACGGCGACGCCGCCGCCGTTGGCAAGTCCCTCGACAAGGTGCGCGCTGCCATCAAGCAGGCAGAGGCATCCAACGGCAAGACAATCACCTTGTCGGTGGGGCAGCTGACCACGGGCGTGACAGTGCGGGAGTGGACCGCTGTCATCATGCTGTCCGACCTGGCCTCGCCTGCCCAATATATACAGGCGGCCTTCCGGGCCCAGAATCCGTGCACCTTTGAGCGCGGGGGGCAGGTGTTTCAGAAGCAAAATGCGTACATCTTCGACTTCGCCCCCGAGCGCACACTGACGATCTTCGACACCTTCGCCAACAACTTGCACCCCAACCCCTCAGGAGACACGGCCGTCAGGCAGGCGAACATCCGTACGCTGCTCAACTTCTTCCCCGTTCTAGGTGAGGATGCGGAGGGTCGGATGATCGAGCTCGACGCCGCCCAGGTGCTGACCTTCCCTCAGGTCTTCAAGGCCCGCGAGGTCGTGCGCCGTGGCTTCCTCTCGAACCTGTTGTTTGCCAACGTCGCTGGCATCTTCAGGTATTCGGAGCATGTCAAGGAGATTCTGGACAAGCTGCCGACTGCGAAGATGGGGAAGGTACGGAAGGGCGAGCCCATCGAGATCCCCCAGCCACCGCCGACGACCGACTCCGAAGGCAGCGTGAAGGTCGACGTGGAGACGGTGATCAACCCCAAGATTGCTGAGCTCGGCAAGCCCGTCTATCGCGTCGAGGACCTTCCGCGCATCGAGCCAGACACCCCGCCGCAGGTCACAGCGAAGCAGATTGCCGAGGCGGTGACCGAGCAGAGTCGTCAAAAGCGCGAGGAACTTAAGGACGCCTTCGGGCTCTCCGCCAAGCAGGTCGAGCGCGACGAAAAGCGCACCGAGCAGGTCATCAAAAATGAGGTAGAGCGCGCATACGTCGACTTCAGCATCGCCACCAAGCACTTCGACGACGAGTTGAAGAATGCAGCTACCGAGGTCGACGGCGAGGCTCTGCAAGCCAAGAAGATTGAGCAGCGCAAGGTGTTGCGGGACAACATTTTGTCTATCGTCGACAAGGCGATGCAAGAGATTGTGCCCGAGGTGGTCACCCGCGAAGAAACAAAGACCGCGCAGAAACACGCCGACAAAGCGATGGACGACGTCCGCTCCCACCTGCGCGGCTTCGCTCGCACTATCCCGATGTTCTTGATGGCCTACGGCGACCGCGACCTGCGCTTGGCGAACTTCGATGACTACACGCCAGGCGACGTGTTCGAGGAGATCACCGGCATCACCGAAGCCGAGTTCAGGCTGCTGCGTGACGGCCAAGATGTCGCCGAGGAAAACGGCGCCGTCACCAGGATCCCGGGCATGTTCGACGAGGCGGTCTTCGACCGATCCGTGCAGGAGTTCCTCAACAAGAAGGAGGCCCTGGCCGACTACTTCGACGACGCACAGACCGAGAACATCTTCGCCTACATCCCGCAGCAGAAGACGTCGCTCGTCTTCACCCCGCAGCCGGTTGTCAAGCAAATGGTCGACACCCTCGAGGCAAAGAACCCTGGCATCTTCTCTGACCCGGACAAGACCTTCGCTGACCTTTTCTCCACTGCGGGACTGTTCCTCATGGAGCTGGTACGACGCCTCGACACCGGTCTGACGGAAGCTTTCCCGGACCAGGAGGATCGGCTCAAGCACATCCTGACCTCACAGGTATTCGAGATGAGCCACAATCAGATCCTGCACCGGATTACCATCGAAGCTGTCTCCGGCGGCGTGTCCGAGCGGAGGGCGTGGGTCCAGGACTCGGGCCACTTCAAGGTGGGTGACCTCGCGCGCATGAGCCCTGAAGAGCGGCAGAGCCTAGTCGACCAGATGCTGACGGAAGGCAACTGACATGAGCAAGAAGTTCGATGTCGTCATCGGCAACCCGCCGTACCAGGCAGAAGCCCAGGGCGGCGGCACACGAGACACCCCCGTCTATCACCTCTTCATGGACGCAGCGTACGAGGTCGGGGAGAAGGTTGTGCTCATTACGCCGGCGCGCTTCCTGTTCAACGCGGGTTTCACTCCCAAAGCCTGGAACGAGAAGATACTGGCGGATGAGCACCTGAGCGTGGCCCATTTCGAATCCGACTCGAACCTGCTGTTCCCGAGCCTTACGGACCCGATCAAGGGCGGCATCGCCGTGACCTACCGGGACTCGGGACGCAAGCTTGGCCCAGTCGGACGTTTCGCCCGGCACTCTGAGCTCAATACGATCCTTCACAAGGTTGTCGAGACTACTGACTCGTCGCTGATTGATATCGGGATCACCAGTTCGCGATCCTACCGTTACACGGATAAGTTGTACGAGGACCACCCTGATGCGCGTGCGTTGCGCCCGGAAGGCAACGCAGCTTTGGTGAGCACGAACGCGTTTGAGCAGTTCTCATTTCTTTACCACGGGGATAAGCCGGCGGACGGCGTTGAGTATGTGCGCCTACTTGGCCTCATCAAGAACAAGCGCTTGATCCGTTGGATCCGCACGGAATACGTCACCGGGCCTGAGAGCCTCCATCAGTACAAGGTTGCGGTTCCGGCGGCGAACGGGTCGGGGTCGACAACTGATTTCTTTGGTGTCGTGTTGACCAACCCGACTGTGCTCGGCCCGGGGGCGGCGGTCACGCAGACGTTTATCACCATTGGAGCATTCGGGTCTGAGGCTGAAGCGCAGGCGTGCTTGAAGTACATCAAGACCAAGTTCGCTCGAACGATGCTCGGCATCTTGAAGATCACCCAGCATAATCCGGCAAAGGCCTGGAAGCACGTTCCTGCTCAGGACTTCACGTCGACATCGGATATTGACTGGTCCAATCCGGTTCCGCAGATCGACCAACAACTGTACGCCAAATACGGGCTCGACGCCGAGGAGATTGCCTTCATCGACGAGAAGGTCAAGCCGATGGAGTGATCCCTGTGGTTGGCCCGACTGACGCGTCAACAAGAAGACCGGGAAGGTTAGCCACAAAACGGTCTACGCCCTCACCAGTCTAACAACGGCTAACACAATGAGGTGGATCGGTCCTGTTGACCGTGTCCGCGTCAGAGATTCAGCGTTGTTCGGGCATGGGGACTTCGCCGTGGATCGTGTCGGATGGCCTGTGGGAGCGGATAGAGCCGCTG